>NZ_JBSVXG010000331.1:0-4715 GCF_054070595.1 Pseudomonas sp. SDO55104_S430
GTGTCAGTAACAGAAAAGTTGACTGATACACCGCTTTCGCGAGCAAGCCCGCTCCCACATTGGTTTTTGGTGTTCTTAGATACGCAACCCGCCATCCATCTCCAGAATCCGACCGGTGTAGTAGTCGTTCTCGAAGATGTACGCCGCCGAATGGGCGATCTCTTCCGGCTTGCCCATGCGCTTGAGCGGAATCCCCGATGTCATCTTCTCCAGCGCTTCAGGCTTCATGCCCAGGGTCATCTCGGTCTCGATGAAACCCGGTGCAATGCCGGCCACGCGGATGCCGTAGCGCGCCAGTTCCTTGGCCCAGGTCACGGTCGCGGCGGCGACACCGGCCTTGGCGGCGGAGTAGTTGGTCTGGCCGACGTTGCCAGCGCGGGAGATCGACGAGATATTGATGATCGCGCCGCTGTTGTTCAGCTCGACCATTTTCGCCGCGACTTCGCGGGTGCACAGGAACACGCCGGTCAGGTTGACGTCGATGACCGCCTGCCATTGGGCCAGGCTCATCTTGGTCATCTCGCCGTCCTTGACCTTGAGCAGCAGCCCGTCGCGCAGGATGCCGGCGTTGTTGATCAGGCCATGGATCGCACCGAAGTCCTCGGCGACCTGCGCGACCATGTGGCTCACCTGTTCTTCGTTGGCCACATTGCACAGGTAGGTGCGGGCTTCGACGCCTTTGGCCCTGCAGGCGGCCACGGCGTCGTCGAGCTTTTCCTGATTGAGGTCGACCAGGGCCAGCTTGGCGCCCTTTGCAGCGAAATACTCGGCCATGGAGCGGCCCAAACCTTGGCAACCGCCAGTGATAATGATTACTTTGTCAGTGAGTTGCATTCGCATGCCCCCGGTGGCAGGTCTGAGTGGTTTGCTGGCAGGGCTCCCTCTATCTGCGTCCGGGCATGGCCTGGCTGCACATGAGAATCGCCCCGTTGGCGTGCTGGAACGTTCTCCAGTTGCCTGTCCGTTTTTCTGACGGATTCTTAATAAGGAGTCATAAATTGAGCGTTGAAGTTGCCAAGCATGCACGAGAATTGCTGCTCAAGGAATACCGCGGCGTCCTGTCGACGCTCTCCAAGGCCATGCCCGGTTTTCCGTTCGGTTCGGTGGTTCCTTATTGCCTCGACGACCAAGGCCAGCCGCTGATCCTGATCAGCCGCATCGCCCAGCACACCCACAACCTGCAGAAGGACCCCAAGTGTTCGATGCTGGTGGGCGAGCGTGAAGCCGAAGACGTACAGGCCGTCGGGCGCCTGACCTATCTGGCCGAAGCGCAACGGATCGAGGACGAGGCCGCCATCGAAGTGGCTGCCGAGCGTTACTACCGCTATTTCCCCGAATCGCAGAACTACCACAAGGCCCATGATTTCGATTTCTGGGTGTTGCAGCCGGTGCGTCACCGTTACATCGGCGGTTTCGGCGCCATCCACTGGGTCAACGATCTGACCCTGGCCAACCCGTTCGCCGGCAAGGCCGAAGTGAGCATGGTCGAACACATGAACGCCGATCACGCCAAGGCCATCGCCCATTACGTCGACCTGGCGGGGCTGCCGAAAAATTCGCCGGCACAAATGGTCGGGATCGATAGCGAAGGCATGCACCTGCGCATCGGACAAGGGATCTACTGGTTGCCGTTTCAAGCGCCGTGTAATACGCCGACACAAGTTCGCGAAGCCTTGGTTTTCCTGGCTCACGCCGAACATTGGCCGAAAAATGAAGTGGCGGACGCTTGAATTCACGAAACGGCGACGTCATCTAAGTTGAACTGCAAGGCATTCTTGCGTTGAGGATCTATTTGATGCGCCCTTTTTTGTTGCTCTTTCTGCTGTTTCCGGTGCTGGAGCTGTTCGTATTCGTCAAGGTGGCAGGGTCGATCGGGTTCTTCCCGGCCCTGGCGCTGATCATTCTCGGCTCGATGTTCGGTGTGTTCGTGCTGCGGGTCGCCGGTCTGGCCACTGCATTGCGTGCCCGTGAGAGCTTGAACCGCGGCGAGTTGCCTGCGCAGACCATGCTCGAAGGACTGATGCTGGCGCTGGCCGGCGGACTGTTGATTCTTCCGGGTTTCATCAGCGACGTGATCGGCCTGATCATGCTGCTGCCGATGAGCCGTCGCCTGCTGGCCAATAAAATGCGCCAGCGCGCCGAGGAACAGGCGATGCGCCAACGTGCATTCGCCGATGACCTTCAGCCCCGTGGCGGTCCGTCGCCGCGCGAGCCGCTGAGTCGCGAGCCCAACGTGATCGAAGGCGAGTTCGAACACCGCGACAGCAAATAACCGCTCTATCGACACGGCACCTTCGGGTGCCGTGATCGTTTGCGGGGCATCGAGCTGAAAATTTTTCGATACCCGCCCTTGTAATAAGCTTATGCGCCCTTATGTAGCTGTCACCGCAAGGTTTATGGCACTTACGCCAGACAGACTTCCGCGGTTCGCTTGACGAGCCGCAACCGGCACCGCCGGACTTTGTTAAACCTGCCGGGACTACACCGGCCGATGAAAACCACAATTAGGAGAGATCGACAATGAAGCTTCGTCCTCTGCATGACCGCGTCGTAATCCGTCGCAGCGAAGAAGAAAAGAAAACCGCTGGCGGTATCGTCCTGCCAGGTTCGGCTGCTGAAAAAGCCAACAGCGGCGAAATCCTCGCTGTAGGCGCCGGCCGCGTACTGGATAACGGTGAAGTGCGTGCACTGTCCGTAAAAGTGGGCGACAAGGTTGTGTTCGGTCCTTACTCCGGCAGCAACACTGTGAAAATCGACGGCGAAGACCTGCTGGTAATGGCTGAGAACGAGATTCTCGCTGTTATCGAAGGCTGATTTCCCGCTCATTTTCCCGCTACTACAAAGTATTTAAGGAATATCGATCATGGCTGCTAAAGAAGTTAAATTCGGCGACTCCGCCCGCAAGAAAATGCTCGTTGGCGTTAACGTCCTGGCCGACGCGGTAAAAGCGACCCTGGGCCCGAAAGGCCGTAACGTGATCCTCGAGAAGAGCTTCGGCGCTCCGACCATCACCAAGGACGGCGTTTCCGTAGCCAAGGAAATCGAGCTGGAAGACCGTTTCGAAAACATGGGCGCACAGCTGGTCAAGGACGTAGCGTCCAAGGCCAACGATGACGCCGGTGACGGCACCACCACCGCTACCGTTCTGGCTCAAGCCATCGTCAACGAAGGCCTGAAAGCCGTCGCTGCCGGCATGAACCCGATGGACCTGAAGCGCGGCATCGACAAGGCGACCATCGCTGTCGTCAAAGAGCTGAAAGCTCTGTCCAAGCCATGCGCCGACACCAAGGCTATCGCTCAGGTAGGCACCATCTCCGCCAACTCCGACAACTCCATCGGCGACATCATTGCCGAAGCCATGGAAAAAGTCGGTAAAGAAGGCGTGATCACCGTTGAAGAAGGCTCGGGCCTGGAAAACGAACTGTCGGTCGTAGAAGGCATGCAGTTCGACCGTGGCTACCTGTCCCCGTACTTCGTCAACAAGCCGGACACCATGGTTGCCGAGCTCGACGGCCCGCTGATCCTGCTGGTCGACAAGAAAATCTCGAACATCCGCGAAATGCTGCCAGTACTGGAAGCCGTTGCCAAAGCCGGCCGTCCACTGCTGATCATTGCCGAAGACGTTGAAGGCGAAGCCCTGGCGACTCTGGTTGTGAACAACATGCGTGGCATCGTCAAAGTTGCAGCCGTCAAGGCTCCAGGCTTCGGCGACCGTCGCAAGGCCATGCTGCAGGACATCGCCGTTCTGACCGGCGGTACCGTTATCTCCGAAGAGATCGGCCTGAGCCTGGAAAGCACCACCCTGGAGCACCTGGGTAACGCCAAGCGCGTAACCCTGACCAAGGAAAACACCATCATTGTTGACGGTGCTGGCGTTCAGGGCGACATCGAAGGCCGTATCGCTCAGATCCGTGCCCAGGTTGCCGAAACTTCCTCGGACTACGACCGTGAAAAACTGCAGGAGCGTCTGGCCAAGCTGTCCGGCGGCGTTGCAGTGATCAAGGTTGGCGCTGGCTCCGAAGTCGAAATGAAAGAGAAGAAAGCCCGCGTTGAAGACGCCCTGCACGCTACCCGTGCAGCCGTTGAAGAAGGCGTGGTACCTGGCGGTGGCGTAGCACTGATCCGTGCTCTGCAAACCCTGGCCGACTTCAAAGGTGACAACGCTGACCAGAACGTTGGTATCGCTGTTCTGCGTCGCGCGATCGAAGCGCCGCTGCGCCAGATCGTTGCCAACTCCGGCGACGAGCCAAGCGTAGTGGTCGACAAGGTCAAGAACGGTCAAGGCAGCTTCGGCTACAACGCTGCTACCGGCGAGTACGGCGACATGATCGAAATGGGCATCCTGGATCCAACCAAGGTTACCCGTTCCGCTCTGCAAGCTGCAGCCTCCATCGGCGGTCTGATCCTGACCACCGAAGCTGCGGTAGCTGACGCACCGAAGAAAGAAGGTGCTGCTGGCGGCGGTATGCCAGACATGGGTGGTATGGGCGGCATGGGCGGCATGATGTAAGCCAGCCTTACCCCTGTAACGAAAAACCCCGCCTGCGAAAGCAGGCGGGGTTTTTTATTGTCTGCTGCAAAGTTATGTTGTTTTCGAGGGCCTCTTCGCGGGCAAGCCATTTAGTTAAGAGATTTAACAGGCGATGAGGTCATTGTGGCGAGGGGGCTTGCCCCCGTTGGGCTGCGAAGCGGCCCCAAAAAATAAACCCACCACA
>NZ_JBSVXG010000332.1:0-4665 GCF_054070595.1 Pseudomonas sp. SDO55104_S430
GACATCTGTGCAGAATGATACGACGCCTTCGCGGGCAAGCCTCGCTCCTACAAGGGGCAAATGTCTGCAACAAAAAAGCCCCACACGGCAAAACCATGCGGAGCTTCTGGTACCGCCAGGGAAGTCTTACAGACCGGCAGCAGAGCGCAGAGCGTCGGCGCGGTCGGTTTTTTCCCAGGTGAACGTGGTGAAGGTGTCGTCGCCCACGGTTTTGGTTTCCGGGGTGCGACCGAAGTGGCCGTACGCCGCGGTTTCGCGGTACATCGGGTGCAGCAGGTCGAGCATGGTGGTGATCGCGTATGGACGCAGGTCGAACACTTCGCGAACCAGTTTGACGATCTTGTCGTCACTGATCTTGCCGGTGCCGAAGGTGTTCAGCGAGATCGAAGTCGGCTGGGCGACGCCGATGGCGTAGGACACCTGAATCTCGCAGCGCTCGGCCAGGCCGGCGGCAACGATGTTCTTGGCCACGTAACGGCCGGCGTAGGCCGCCGAACGGTCAACCTTCGATGGATCCTTGCCGGAGAACGCGCCGCCGCCGTGGCGAGCCATGCCGCCGTAGCTGTCGACGATGATCTTGCGACCGGTCAGGCCGCAGTCGCCCACCGGGCCACCGATGATGAACTGGCCGGTCGGGTTGATGTGGAACTGGGTGTCCTTGGACAGCAGTTCGGCAGGCAGCACGTGCTTGACGATCAGCTCCATCACGCCTTCGCGCAGGTCGTTGTACGACACATCAGGGTTGTGCTGGGTCGACAGAACAACGGCGTCGATACCGACAACCTTGCCGTTCTCGTAACGGCAAGTCACTTGCGACTTGGCGTCCGGACGCAGCCAAGGTAGCAGGCCGGATTTACGGGCTTCTGCCTGGCGCTGAACCAGCTGGTGCGAGAAGGTGATCGGTGCCGGCATCAGCACGTCGGTTTCGTTGCTGGCGTAGCCGAACATCAGGCCCTGATCGCCGGCGCCCTGATCTTCAGGCTTGGCACGGTCCACACCCTGGTTGATATCAGGGGACTGCTTGCCGATGATGTTCATCACGCCGCAGGTCGCGCCGTCGAAGCCGACGTTGGAGCTGGTGTAGCCGATGTCGGTGATCACGTCACGAACGATCTGTTCCAGGTCGACCCAGGCCGAAGTGGTGACTTCGCCGGCGATGATCGCCACGCCCGTTTTCACCAACGTCTCGCACGCAACGCGGGCGAACTTGTCTTCAGCAATAATTGCGTCCAGCACCGCATCAGAAATCTGGTCGGCGATTTTGTCCGGATGCCCTTCAGACACGGACTCGGAGGTGAAAAGGGAGTATTCGCTCATCTCGATGTTTTCCTGAAGTTACCGATGGTGAGTGTCGCCAGTCGGCCGCTGAAAGTGGCGGACCTGAATCTGGAAACCATTACGTAAACCTACATATAGGCTTTCTCCGGGAGCGAGTCCCGCAGCGGTGGCCCAACGGGCCAGATCGTCCTGTTCAAACCCCAACCAGAGATCACCGCAGGCTTCCCTGGCCCAACTCTGGTTGTGGCTGCATAACTCTGTCACCAGCAGGCTGCCGCCTGGTTGCAGCAAATTGGCCATGTGCTTGAGCGCATCGGCCGGTGCGGCGAAGTGGTGCAGCACCATGTTCAACACCACGCAATCGGCCTTGAGACTCACGCCGTTCAAGGCGTCGGCCAATTGCAGGGTGACGTTGCCCAGTGCCTGGCGTTCGCACAGCTGGCGCGCCAGTTCGAGCATCGCCTGGCTGTTGTCCAGCGCCGTGACTTGCGTAAAGCGGCGCGCCAGCTCGGGAAGAAAGGCTCCATCCCCGGGGCCGACTTCGATGGCGGTCGCGCCTTCGCTGAAGCCCAGCTTGTCGAGCAGGGCCACCACGCTGTCGCCGTATTGCGGCAGACCGGCGATCAGGTCCTGCTGGGCGCGAAACTTCTCCGCGACCCGTGAGAAAAAGTCTTGGCTGGCTGCGGCCCGTTGCCCGTGGACCTGAGCGATCCGCGCCTGCACATCGGCAGGCAGCGTCAGTTCGTCCACTTCTTCGAGCAAGGCCGCGTGCAGCCTGCCGCCCGGCAGATCGGTGTGCGGCAGGGCGCGGCGGTAAAAAATCGCGTTGCCTTCGCGGCGGGTCGCCACCAGGTCGGCCTGGGCCAGGACCTTGAGGTGATGGCTCATGCCCGACTGGCCGATGCCGAAGATCTGCGCCAGTTGCAGCACGCCAAACGAGTCGTTGGCCAGCGCGCGCAAGACGTTCAGACGCAACGGATCGCCGCCGGCCTTGCAAAGGGCCGCCAGCTCGTCGCAATCGTCATGGCGAATGGAAGGCACGCGTAGGTTCATGGGCCGGCAGTCTAGTCACGCACCGGTAGCATCGCAAGAGCAATATCAAAAAGTTTTGATATTGCTCGATAGATGGCACTTCCTGGCGTTAGCTTCAGTCAACAAACGGAAGGCGGAAAGGTTTCACCCGCCAAAAGCGCCGTTATCGATTGGAAAAACGCCTTCAGATGACTATCTGTCATTGCCCCGAGGCGGCCCGGTGAGAGAAAATGCTCGCCTTTTTTCCGTTTCGTTTTATTCACTCTCGATTCAGACCCGCAGGAGAACAGCGATGCCTAGCCGTCGTGAGCGCGCCAACGCCATTCGTGCCCTCAGCATGGATGCCGTGCAAAAAGCCAACAGCGGCCATCCCGGTGCCCCTATGGGTATGGCGGATATCGCCGAAGTGCTGTGGCGCGACTACCTCAAGCACAACCCGAGCAATCCATCGTTCGCCGACCGTGACCGCTTCGTGCTGTCCAACGGCCACGGCTCGATGCTGATCTATTCGCTGCTGCACCTGACCGGCTACGACCTGTCGATCGAAGACCTCAAGCAGTTCCGTCAACTGCACAGCCGCACCCCGGGCCACCCGGAGTTCGGCTACACCCCGGGCGTTGAAACCACCACCGGCCCGCTGGGTCAGGGTCTGGCCAACGCCGTGGGTTTTGCCCTGGCTGAAAAAGTCATGGCGGCGCAGTTCAACCGTCCTGGCCACGACATCGTCGACCACCACACCTACGTGTTCCTGGGTGATGGCTGCATGATGGAAGGCATTTCCCACGAAGTCGCTTCCCTGGCCGGCACCCTGGGCCTGGGCAAGCTGATCGCTTTCTACGATGACAACGGCATCTCCATCGACGGTGAAGTCGAAGGCTGGTTCACCGACGACACGCCGAAGCGTTTCGAATCCTACAACTGGCAAGTGATCCGCAACGTCGACGGTCACGACCCGGAAGAGATCAAGACCGCCATCGAGACCGCTCGCAAGAGCCCGCTGCCGACCCTGATCTGCTGCAAGACCACTATCGGATTCGGCTCGCCGAACAAGCAAGGCAAGGAAGATTGCCACGGTGCCCCGCTGGGTGACGCGGAAATCGCCTTGACCCGTCAGGCACTGAACTGGAACTACGGTCCATTCGAAGTTCCGGCCGACATCTATGCCGAGTGGGATGCCAAGGAAGCCGGTCGCGCCGTCGAAGCCGAGTGGGACCAGCGTTTCGCCGCCTACTCCGCCGCTTTCCCGACCGAAGCCAACGAGCTGATTCGTCGCCTGAGCGGCGAACTGCCGGCCGACTTCAGCGACAAGGCCGACGCCTACATCGCCGAAGTGGCCGCCAAGGGCGAAACCATCGCCAGCCGTAAAGCCAGCCAGAACGCCCTGAACGCCTTCGGCCCGCTGCTGCCTGAGTTCCTCGGCGGTTCGGCTGACCTGGCCGGGTCCAACCTGACCCTGTGGAAAGGCTGCAAAGGCGTCAGCGCCGAAGATGCCAGCGGCAACTACATGTACTACGGCGTGCGCGAGTTCGGCATGACCGCGATCATGAACGGTGTTGCCCTGCACGGCGGCCTGGTGCCTTACGGCGCGACCTTCCTGATGTTCATGGAATACGCCCGCAACGCAGTGCGCATGTCGGCACTGATGAAGCAGCGCGTGATCCACGTCTACACCCACGACTCCATCGGTCTGGGCGAAGACGGCCCGACTCACCAGCCGATCGAGCAACTGACCGCGCTGCGCAGCACGCCGAACCTCGACACCTGGCGTCCAGGCGATGCCGTTGAATCGGCCGTGAGCTGGAAGTACGCGCTGGAGCGCAAGGACGGTCCTTCGGCCCTGATCTTCTCGCGTCAGAACCTGCAGCACCAAACCCGTGATGCCGGCCAGATCGCCGACATCAGCCGTGGTGGTTATGTGCTCAAGGACTGCGCGGGCGAGCCTGAGCTGATCCTGATCGCTACCGGTTCCGAAGTCGGTCTGGCCGTTCAGGCCTTCGACAAGCTGACCGAGCAAGGCCGCAAGGTGCGTGTGGTTTCCATGCCTTGCACCAGCGTGTTCGATGCCCAGGACGCCGGCTACAAGCAAGCGGTCCTGCCGCTGCAAGTCGGTGCCCGTATCGCCATCGAAGCTGCCCATGCCGACTTCTGGTACAAGTACGTCGGCCTGGAAGGTCGCGTGATCGGCATGACCACCTACGGCGAGTCAGCCCCTGCGTCGGCCCTGTTCGAAGAGTTCGGCTTCACCCTGGAAAACATCCTGGGTCAGGCTGAAGAGCTGCTGGAAGACTAAGTCCGATACTTGCGTTGTCTGTACTGACGCCTTCGCGGGCAAGCCTCGCTCCTACAGGATCACGG
>NZ_JBSVXG010000333.1:0-4648 GCF_054070595.1 Pseudomonas sp. SDO55104_S430
ACAAGTTTTTATGCCGTTCTCAAAACCGATATACAAAACAAGACCCTGTGGGAGCGGGCTTGCCCGCGATGGCGTCAGACCAGACTGCACATTACCTGCGGATTATCCGCCGCTCTTCTCTTTGCTACTGCCCGAATCCTTGGACTGGCTAGAGGTTCCACTATCCGTCGACCCCTTCTCACTCTTGACCCCACTGTCCTTCTTCGGGCTGGTGCTGCTGCCATTGGCATCCCCACCATTGCCACCCCCAATCGAACCCGGTGGCAGCGCATTCTCGGGCCCGGAGCCCGCGTTCATTTCCGTGGACGGCGGCATTCCGCCCTTGTCGACTGGCGCATCGTTGCCGGCAAACGCCGCCCATGAACACAGTGACATCAAGCCGGCCATTGCCATGGCCGTGATTTTTGACCTGATCATGGTGCACTCCTTTTCAAAGCTGCTTACCTGACTGTTGGCAGCAGGCGCTTTTCAAGGTTGCCGCTCAATCGACAAGCGGTCTCTGGTGAGAACGGCTGCGAGCGGATATCAGCTCGGATTGTCAGGGGGAGATTCGACGTCGGTGCGCCTGACGTTTTCGTCGGGCACCTGCTCGATACCGGCGTCATCGTCGGGTGGTCGCTGGTCGCGATCCAGGGGATCGGTGGGTGAAGGGAGGGGATATTCGGGGGTTTCGTCGGCGTCGGTGTCTCTTGGATCAGCATTCATGGCGCACCTCTCGGAGAGCCTGAAAAGCAGGCCCTAACATTTCGAGGATTACGCGTTACGCACGTTCGACCGGGCGGACAACCGGTCAATCATCATCGTCTTCGTGATCATGCTCGAGTTCGATATTTCCAACGTCACCGGCATCATCGGAGTCGTTGAGCGGCACCGTGGCATCGTCCATCAGAGACCCCGGATCTTCATTGCCCGGATCGTTGATCAGCGGATCAATGACTGGACTATCTTCTGTTTTACCCGCAGTTTTCGAAGCCATGACACACCTCGAGTATTCGGAGATGAGGAGCGTTCAGCCCCTCACCTTGGCTCCTCACCAAAGCAACAATCAATGATGTTTGTTGCGATGCTTGTTCTTGTGCTTGTGACCACCGGAGTGGCGGTCATTGTCGGTACCCAGATTATTGCCGACCGCACCACCGGCTGCACCACCAAGACCTGCACCAATGGCCGAACCGGTAGAACCGCCAAGGCTGTTGCCTAGCACCGAACCGCCGGCGCTACCCAGGCCACCGCCGATTGCAGCTTCGGTGCGGCTGCCTTTGCGAGCACCGACCGCACTACCGGCGGCGCCACCGACGCCGGCACCCACCGCAGCACCAGTACTGCCGCCGACCTGGCCACCGACGACGTTACCAATTACGCCGCCAAGGCCCCCGCCTACCGCAGCGGAGCCGTTATCGCCCGCCATGGCCAGAGGTGAGAGCAACAGCCCAAAAACCAAGGCCGGTATCAGGGAACGTCGAGTCTCTTTACCTTTGGCATTCGCTGTCATGGTGTGCCTCGAATCTTCAAGGGATGTAAAGATTTGAGGCTTGATCGGGAAAAACGTTCGCTGAAGTCGATTGATCAACCGGCGATGGCACGATCCACCGACAGCTTGCCCGCACCTTCAATCAGCACCGCGATGCTGCCACCCAGCAAGGCCAGGGCGAATTCGTAGCCGTTGTTGGCCATGAACAGGCCGTTGCTGATATGCACCGAAAAGATCGCCACCAGCGAAAGGAAGGTCAGGCCCAGCGCCGCAGGGCGCGCCAGCAGGCCAATGATCAGGGCCAGACCGGCGAAAAATTCGGTGCCGCCCGCCAGTGTCGCCATCAGGTAGCCCGGCGCCAGACCGATGCTTTCCATGTATTGAGCAGTACCGGCCAGGCCGTAGCCACCGAAGGCGCCGAAGAGCTTCTGCGAACCGTGTGCGGCGAAGATGATGCCGACGAAAATTCGCAGAACGGTCAGGCCGTAGCCAGCGCGGGTAAACAGTACCTTGTTGATCAGAGTGCTCATGCTGTGTCATCCATAGTGAGTGTGTGTTCGTTGGGCGCCATATTAATCGGTAAACAAAATAGCAAAAGCGCAAAAAACCGCTATAACCGTTCAGTTTATTCGATCATTTGCGTAGGGCGACCTTTTGCCCTTGGGGCTCCAACGATTCCCGCTCACGATCGAACGCCAGATAGTACTTGTTCACGCTATTAACATAGCTGACAGGTCCCATCCCCACCTGCTCCATGGCGATGCGCTCGACCTGGAAGAACCACTGATTGGGATTCAGCCCACGCCGCCGCGCTTCGGCGCGCATGCCCTGGACCCGCTCCGGACCGATGTTGTAGGCCGCCAGCACAAACGCCATGCGCTCGCGCTCGTTGAGTTTGGGGCTGGCGAAGAACTTCTTGCGGATCATCGCCAGGTATTTGGCCCCGGCCTGCACATTGTTATCGAGATCCTGAATATTGCTGACCCCGACCCGCTGGGCCGCCGACGGCGTGATCTGCATCAGGCCGGTGGGACCACCGCCACGGGCCTTGGGTTGCAGGCCAGATTCCTTGAACGCCAGCGCCGCCAGATTCAACCAGTCCATGCCCTGGGCAGCGGCGTGTTTCTGCAGCACCGGGCGCAGTTTTTCCAGGCGCTGGCGGTCAGCCTTGGCCAAGGGATAGTGCACTTGATAGAGGCGACGGTAGATGCGCAGGAATGCGGCGTCCTGGTCCGAGGGTTTCTTGTAGCCGGTGAGGAAGCGATCGATGCTGGCCCGCAGCATCGACGCATCGCGGCGCACGAACCAGTATTCCTCGCCCGGATCACTGATCTGGACCTGCCGGTCGATACGCAGCTTGGGCAGGATCTTGCCCCAGCGCTCGGCAATCGGTTGCTCGACGATGGTCAGGTGAAAGATCCCGCCCTGGACCATTTCCAGCACATCCTCGACTGCAAGGCTGGGATCGACCCATTCGATGATGACCGGCGGCAATTTGTGCAGGGCGAGTTTCTGATTGATCTGGCTCACGGCATCGCCGGCGGCACTGCCGGTGGGCAGCGCCAGGGTTTTGCCCGACAGCTGTTCCAGGCGGGTATAGCGACGTTCGCCCTTGATGCCGACCAGGACCAGCGGCACGTCGCGGGCAATCGGCTCGCTGGTGCTGACGGCGTAACCAGCCCGCAGATCGAGCAACTCACCGGGCGCGACCAGGTCGCCCTCCCCGCGTTGCAGGGCGCCGAGCAACTGATCCTTGCCCTTGGGGATGATCTTGAGGGTGATTTCCTGACCGTCGCGGGCGTGGCCATTGAGATATTGCTCGAACGCGCGCAAGCGGTGGTATTCGACGCCGATGGGCTGGCCCTGGACTTCGCCGGAGCTGTTGCGACTCTGGTTGACCAACACGCGCAACACGCGGCTGCTGCGGATTTCCGTGAGGTCGCGGACCTTGGCTGCGGGGACGGCTTGCAGTGGCCCGGGCAGCCGCGCCTGCGCCGAGATCGGCAGCAGCAGCGAACAGCACAGCAGTAGCAAAACCGAGGGACGAATCATCCACTCTCCGGCAAGAATTCGGGTCGACTGCATGAACGGACATGCAACCACATGGGAGAAATAGCGCGCATTGATCGCAGGCAAGGTGCGCAGAAAAAGTGCGAAAGACTGGCACAGTGATGGCACTCTGACCATCCTGTTTTGCGCATGGCTCTGTGGCACGGCTTGAAAGACAGCGATAACTGCTTGTAGTTCTTGGTTTTTCTTATAAATCTACAGCTCTGATATGCTTTTCGGCCTTGAGTCCGAGGTAGCACCATGCAACTCATCGATATCGGCGTCAACCTGACCAACTCCAGTTTCGACGACAAACACCAGGCGGTGCTCGACCGCGCGTACGCTGCGGGTGTCTGCCAATTGGTCTTGACCGGCACCAGTGTCGAGGGCAGCGAACAAGCTCTGGAGCTGTGTCGGCAACTGGATGAAAGTGGGCAACGACTGTTCGCCACCGCCGGCATTCACCCCCACTGCGCCAGCGACTGGAACGCCGACAGCGCCCGCCAGCTGCGCGGCCTGCTCAAGGAGTCCAGCGTGGTGGCCGTGGGCGAATGCGGTCTGGATTTCAACCGCGATTTCTCGCCGCGCCCGCAACAGGAAAAAGTCTTCGAAGAGCATCTGGCGCTGGCGGTCGAACTGCAGATGCCGGTGTTCCTGCATGAACGTGATGCGAGCCAGCGCTTACTGGAGATCCTGCGCGATTACCGCGATCAGTTGCCGGCCGCGGTCGTGCACTGCTTCACCGGTGAACAGAAGGCGCTGTTCAGCTACCTCGACATGGACCTGCACATCGGTATTACCGGGTGGATCTGTGATGAACGTCGGGGGACTCATCTGCATCCGCTGGTGAAGGAGATCAAACGCGAGCGTCTGATGCTGGAGAGCGATGCGCCTTATCTGCTGCCGCGCAGTTTGCGGCCCAAGCCGAAGAATGGGCGCAACGAGCCGGCGTATCTGACGGAAGTATTGCGTGAAGTGGCGTTGCACCGGGGCGAAACCCTGGAAGACCTGGCCGCCCACACCACCGCCTGCGCGCGGGCGTTCTACCGGTTGCCCACAATATCTCAATAACCACCTCATCCCTGTGGGAGCGGGCTTGCTCGCGAAGGCGGTGTATCAGTCGACACA
>NZ_JBSVXG010000334.1:0-4645 GCF_054070595.1 Pseudomonas sp. SDO55104_S430
GTAACGATGAACCCTGTAGGAGCGAGGCTTGCCCGCGAAGCTTTTAAGCCCTCTCCCAAACCTCGAAGTTGTAGGCCGGTTTGTCATCCACCGCCGGGTTTTCCACATTGGAAACCAGCTTCCAGTCCTTCGCCTCGAACTCCGGAAACCACGCATCCCCGTCCGGGCTCAGCGCCACGCGGGTCAGGTACAGGCGATCGGCCTGGGCCATGCCTTGGGCATAGAGCTGCGCCCCGCCAATCAGCATCAGCTCATCGACACCCTGCGCCTTCGCCCATTCTTCGGCGCGGGCCACGGCGGTTTCCAGCGACGGGTAGACCTCAGCGCCTTCGAGCTGCAGACCGGCCTGACGGCTGACCACGATGTTCAAGCGACCCGGCAGCGGGCGACCGAGGGAATCCCAGGTCTTGCGACCCATGATGATCGGCTTGCCCAGGGTGGTGGCCTTGAAGTATTTGAAGTCCCCCGGCAGGTGCCAGGGCATGCTGTTGTCGACGCCGATCACGCGGTTTTCACCGAGGGCTGCGATCAGGCTGAGGGGGAGTGATTTAGTCATGCCGGCGAGGATACCAGAGGCGTCCGTACCCCGATAAGCGCCACAGCGGTTATGCTCACAGCTCAATTAAGCGACGGGATGCCGCGTGACTGAACTGAATAACCTCTGGCTCACGGAAACCATCCGCCTGCGCGAAGAGCACGCAGGGCCCCTGGAAGATCTGGAAGCCAATCGCCTGGCCCGCAGCGCCGGCGGCGATCTGCCGACGCGCATTCAACGCCGGGCCCTGTGGCTGGCCGAGCGGGATGGCTTGAGCAGCGCGCTCACCCATTGGCTGCAAGGGGCACGCCTGGCGCTGCTCGTACTTGCAGTTCTGGCCGTGCTCAGCGGTGCGGGTTTGGCTTTTGCCGCATTGGGCGACGGGCAAACGCCGGTCAATGTGTTCTGGGCCTTGGGCAGCCTGCTCGGGCTGAATCTGATTCTGCTATTGAGCTGGGCCTTCGGCCTGTTGTTCGCTGGCGAGCATGGCGCCAGCCTTGGCCGCTTGTGGCTGTGGCTCAGCGAAAAACTCGCCCGGGACGCTAAAGCCGCGCAGCTCGCTCCCACCCTGCTCCTGCTGTTGCAACGGCAGAAACTCAATCGCTGGGCCATCGGCGTGCTGGTCAACGGCTTGTGGCTGCTGGCGATGCTCAGTGCGCTGGTGATGCTGCTGACGTTGATGGCCACCCGGCGCTACGGCTTTGTCTGGGAAACCACCATCCTCGGCGGCAACACCTTCGTCGGCCTGACCCAAGGCCTCGGCGCCCTGCCATCCCTGCTCGGATTCAGTGTGCCCACGACCGAAATGATCCGCGCCAGTGGCGACGCCGCGCTGAATATCGAAAGCGCACGGCAAGCCTGGGCCGGTTGGCTGGTGGGTGTGCTGCTGGTGTACGGCGTGCTGCCGCGCCTGCTGCTGGCGCTGTTTTGCCTGTGGCGCTGGAAGTCCGGCAAGGCGGCCTTGCACCTGGACCTGAACCTGCCCGGCTACGCGCAACTGCGCGAACGCTTGATGCCCACCAGCGAACGCCTGGGCATCAGCGATGCGGCGCCCGAGCAGCTTCATCGGGTCGAAAGCGGCGTCAGCGAGGCCCAGTCCGATGGCGCGCTGCTGGTGGCCATCGAACTGGACGATCAGCGCCCATGGCCACCGCAACTGCCGAAAAATGTCATCAATGCCGGCATCCTCGACAGCCGCGAATCGCGGAACAAACTGCTCGAACAATTGAGCCGCTTTCCCCCTGCGCGTCTGGCCATTGCCTGCGATCCGCAGCGTTCGCCGGATCGCGGCAGTCTTGCCTTGATCGCCGAACTGGCCCGCAGCGCTGCTGCCACTCGCGTGTGGCTGCTGCAAGCGCCGCCCGGCGAAGCGCTGGATGCCGACCGCCTCGGCGACTGGCATGCGGCGCTGCAACAGCTGGACATTCCATTCGCCGATAGCGCGCCGCTGAACTGGCTGGAGAGCGGTCATGACTGATGGCACAAACGCGCCGCTGAAACTGGCCGTGGTCGGCCACACCAACGTCGGCAAGACCTCGTTGCTGCGCACCCTGACCCGCGACGTCGGCTTCGGCGAAGTCTCCCATCGCCCCAGCACCACTCGCCACGTCGAGGGCGCGCGGCTGTCGGTGAACGGCGAGCCGTTGCTCGATCTCTTCGACACGCCGGGCCTTGAAGACGCCATCGCCCTGCTCGATTACCTCGAGCGCGTGGAGCGTCCCGGCGAACGCCTCGACGGCCCGGCTCGACTGGCGCGATTCCTCGAAGGCAGCGAAGCGCGGCAACGATTCGAACAGGAAGCCAAGGTGCTGCGCCAGTTGCTCACCTGCGATGCCGGCCTCTACGTAATCGACGCCCGCGAGCCGGTATTGGCCAAGTACCGCGACGAACTGGAAGTGTTGGCCAGCTGCGGCAAACCGCTGTTGCCGGTGCTGAATTTCGTCAGCAGCGCCAACCACCGCGAACCGGCCTGGCGTGAAGCCCTGGCGCGGCTGGGCCTGCATGCGCTGGTGCGCTTCGACAGCGTGGCGCCCCCCGAAGATGGCGAACGCCGACTCTATGAAAGCCTCGCGCTGTTGCTCGAACACGCGCGGCCACAGTTGGAACGTCTGATTGCCGATCAACAGGCACAACGCCAGGCGCGTCATCAGAGTGCCGGGCGATTGATCGCGGAACTGCTGATCGACTGCGCGGCTTGCCGGCGCAGCGTGGCCAGCGAGGCCGAGCAGGAACAGCAGGCGATCAGCGAACTACGCCAGGCCGTACGTCAGCGGGAACAGCGCTGTGTCGAAGCCCTGCTCAAGCTCTACGCCTTCCGCCCGCAGGACGCGGCCACCAGTGACTTGCCGTTGCTCGACGGGCGTTGGGGTGATGACCTGTTCAATCCGGAAACGCTAAAGCAATTGGGCGTGCGAGTCGGCGGCGGGATCGCGGCGGGTGCGGCGGCCGGGGCGGGTGTGGATTTGCTGGTGGGTGGTTTGACCCTCGGTGCTGCTGCACTGGCAGGCGCCATTGCCGGCGGCGCGCTGCAAACCGCGCGCAGTTATGGCAGCCGGTTGCTGGGCAAGATCAAGGGGCAGCGCGAGTTGACGGTGGATGACAGCGTGTTGCGCTTGTTGGCGTTGCGCCAAAGGCAGTTGCTGCAAGCCCTGGAAGCCCGTGGGCATGCTGCGATGGAGAGCATTCAGGTGGCGACGCCTCAGGATAAATCCTGGCGCGAGGGCAAGTTGCCTGAAGCCTTGAACAGAGCGCGGGCGCATCCGCAGTGGTCGTCGATCAACGGACAGGCAAAGCTGAATCAGCCAGAGCGCCAGGAACAAATCGAACTACTGGCCAAATCCCTGTAGGAGCTGTCGAGTGAAACGAGGCTGCGATCTTTTGATCTGCTCTTAAAAAGCAAAGTCAAAAGATCGCAGCCTTCGGCAGCTCCTACAGGGGTGGTGGGGGGTTAGAGGGTGAACTTCATGAATTCCCGCACCAAAGCATTCACTCGGGTGCGATCCGTGCGGTTGGCGTGGCCGTCGTTGTCGATGTCGGAAACCAGCACGATCTCGAAGCCGCCGTCGTTATCCAGATCATGCACCGCCGCCTTGTAGGCAATGATCGGCCCTTCGTGGAAATGCAGCCGCACCGACTCCGGCGTGCCGTCGCCGGATGGATTCAGCGAGAACATGCGCATGTGTCGCTCCTCGCCTTCACCCTCGTTGAACCACCGGCATTTCAGGTAGTTGGTGCCGAAGGTCCGCAGCAGCCGAACCTCGGCGTCCGTCACGTCGCGCAGAAATTTATCGTCTTCAAAAACCTGGTAGTGCAGCGTCTCTGCTTCGCCGCTGCCGTCTCGATCCTGTGCAATCACTTTCAAATAGCGCATCGAATGACCTCCATGTGGAAGGCTCAGATTGAGCCTTGCCAACGAGGCGCTCCATGCAACAGATTCGGCGATACCTGTAGGACTGTTCAGCCAGCCGTGCGGGACAAGACGCTGATTGCCTTACGCTTGAGCACATCCAGATCCAGCACCGGCACGTGCATTTCCTTGGCCAGTTCATCCCACTGGCGCATGCGCAGGCTTACCTCGCACAACGGGTCCTGCTCGAAGGCATCGGCCTCGGCGTCGGTCATCACCCCGCCCTGATACTCCAGCGTGCGACGGCTGGCTTCGCTCAGGCGTGCGTAGTAGCCCGGCTCCCTCAGCGTCAGGTAACGCTTGGCCTGGACGTGATATTCCACCAGACGCGCCATGCGTTCGCTGAAGCCCGCGCTGCGCAGGTAGTCGGCGCCCAGCCGTTCGTGGCTGACCACGCCATAGCCGCCCATATTCTCGGCATCTTCGGCGCAGATGTGCCCGATGTCGTGGAAGAACGCGGCGAGCACCACTTCATCATCAAAGCCTTCGGCCATGGCGCATTGCGCGGCCTGGGACATGTGCTCGATCTGCGACACCGGCTCGCCGATGTAGTCGCTGCTGCCGAAGCGTTCGTACAGGGCGAAGACCTTGGCGACGGTTTGTTCGTTGGGGTTCATCAGAAGGCTCTCGATGAATTGGGATTTGTGGTGAAGGGTAGACCGTCTTCGCGGGCAAGCCTCGCTCCTACAGGTAGCGATGAACCC
>NZ_JBSVXG010000335.1:0-4640 GCF_054070595.1 Pseudomonas sp. SDO55104_S430
GAACACAAATTCGGTATTTAGCAGAGATCCCCGGTGGGAGCGGGCTTGCTCGCGAAGGCGGTGGTTCGGCCGACATCTGACTCGCCTGCGGATATCCCGACTAGGATTAACAAACGACCTGCGACACGCCCTGACCATTCATTCAACAGAAGGACGTTCAATATGACTCGTTTATCTCTTGCAGCGCTGCTTGGCAGCCTGACCCTTGCTGGCGCGGCTCATGCGGCGGTGTTGACTGAAAGCAATATCTCGACCGCCGACGCGCAGAAACTGGTGACTGCAACGCTCGCTGCCTGTCAGGCCAAGGGCTACAACGTGAGCGCCGCGGTGGTGGACCGCGCCGGCGTGCTTAAAGCCCTGGCCCGCGCCGATAACGCCGGCCCTCATACCATCGAGGCCAGTCGTGCCAAGGCCTTCACCTCGGCATCGGCCAAGACCCCGACGCTGACCATCATGGAGAACGCGCAGAAGAACCCCGGTGCGGCCAATCTGACCGATATTCCGGGTTATCTGCTGCTGGGCGGCGGTGTTCCGATCAAGGCCGGTGAGGCCGTGATCGGCGCCATCGGCGTGGCCGGAGCGCCGGGCGGGAATCTGGATGCGCAGTGTGCGGATGAAGTGCTGGCCGCTAACGCAGGGTTGTTCAAGTAAGTCGCTGCCGTCTATTTGTGGGGGGCTTTGTGGCGAGGGTGTATGCAAAATTTCGACACAACACATAACCCCTGTGGGAGCGAGCCTGCTCGCGATGGACGCTAGGACAACGCGGGCAATCAGACAGTCCGCGTTATCGTTGACTTCCATCGCGAGCAGGCTCGCTCCCACAGGTATTGCGTCGTCGGTCAGAGATCGAACCGATCCAGGTTCATCACTTTGCCCCAGGCCGCCACGAAGTCCTTCACGAATTTCTCCTTGTTGTCGTCACTCGCATAGAACTCCGCCAGTGCCCGCAGCTGCGCGTTGGCGCCGAACACCAGATCCACCCGGCTCGCGGTCCACTTCGCCTGGCCCGTTTTGCGGTCGCGGCCTTCGAATTCTTCGTTGGTGGCCGAGGTGGGTTTCCACTCCACGCCCATGTCCAGCAGGTTGACGAAGAAGTCGTTGGTCAGCGTGCCTTTGCGCGTGGTGAACACGCCGTGGGCGGTTTGGCCGACGTTGGTGTCGAGTACGCGCAGGCCTCCGATCAGCGCGGTCATTTGTGGGGCGGTGAGGGTCAGCAGCTGGGCCTTGTCTATCAGCAGATGCTCGGCGGTAATGCGATAGCGGGACTTGAGATAGTTGCGGAAGCCATCGGCGATCGGCTCGAGCATGCCGAACGACTCGACATCCGTCTGATCCTGAGTCGCATCCGTGCGTCCCGGCGAAAACGGCACGGTGACGTTATGCCCGGCGCTTTTCGCCGCCTGCTCGACGCCCACATTACCGGCGAGCACGATCAGGTCTGCCAGGGAGACTTTCTTGCCGCCGCTGTTGAACTCCTTCTGGATGCCTTCGAGTTTGCCCAGCACGTTGGCCAACTGATCCGGCTGGTTGGCCTTCCAGGATTTCTGCGGTTCCAGACGCAGCCGTCCACCGTTGGCGCCACCGCGCTTGTCGGAGCCACGGAAGGTCGAAGCCGCCGCCCAGGCCGTGGACACCAGTTGCGAAACGCTAAGGCCGCTGGCCTGGATCTTGCTCTTGAGCGCGGCGACGTCGGCATCGCCGATCAGGGCATGATCGACCTTCGGAATCGGGTCTTGCCACAACAGCACTTCATTGGGCATTTCCGGGCCGAGGTAGCGTGACAGCGGGCCCATGTCGCGGTGGATCAGTTTGTACCAGGCGCGGGCGAAGGCGTCGGCCAGTTGATCCGGGTTCTGCAGGAAGCGCCGGGAAATCGGCTCGTAGATCGGGTCCATGCGCAACGCCAGGTCCGAGGTCAGCATCCGTGGTTCACGGCGCTTGTTGGGGTCGAACGCATCCGGGATCAACCCGGCCCCCGCGCCGTCCTTGGGTTTCCACTGGTTCGCCCCGGCCGGGCTCTTGGTCAGCTCCCACTCAAAGCCGAAGAGGTTTTCGAAATAGTTGTTGCTCCATTTGGTCGGGGTATTGGTCCAGGTGACTTCCAGGCCGCTGGTGATGGTGTCCGGGCCCTTGCCGGTACCGAAGGTGCTTTTCCAGCCCAGACCCTGTTGTTCAAGGCCGGCGGCTTCCGGTTCGGGGCCGACGTTATCGGCGGGACCGGCGCCGTGGGTCTTGCCGAAGGCGTGGCCACCGGCGATCAGGGCGACGGTTTCCTCGTCGTTCATCGCCATGCGGGCGAAGGTTTCGCGGATGTCCAGGGCCGACTTGAGCGGATCAGGTTCGCCTTCGGGGCCTTCAGGGTTGACGTAGATCAGGCCCATTTGCACGGCAGCCAGTGGGTTTTCCAGGTTGCGGCCGTGTTCGGTGCGGCTGTCTTCGTTGCGTCCGGGTTCGGCCGACAGCGGCACGTCGCCGGGTTTCTGCACAGCCTTGTTGTCATCGCTCGGGTCGCTGGCGTAGCGGGTATCGCCGCCCAGCCACTTGGTTTCCGAGCCCCAGTACACGTCCTCGTCCGGTTCCCAGACGTCCGGACGGCCACCGGAGAAGCCGAAGGTCTTGAAGCCCATGGATTCCAGAGCGACGTTGCCGGTAAGCACGATCAGGTCGGCCCAGGAAATGTTGCGGCCATATTTCTGTTTGATCGGCCACAGCAGACGGCGGGCCTTGTCCAGGCTGACGTTATCCGGCCAGCTGTTGAGCGGGGCGAAGCGTTGCTGGCCGGAACCGGCACCACCGCGCCCGTCGGCGGTGCGATAGGTACCGGCGGCGTGCCAGGCCATGCGCACGAACAGTGGGCCATAGTGGCCGAAGTCGGCAGGCCACCATTCTTGCGAGTCGGTCATCAGCGCGGTCAGGTCGCGCTTGACGGCGGCAAAGTCGAGTTTTTTGTACGCCTCGGCATAATCAAATCCCTCATCGGCTGGAGTGGAGAGAGGCGAGTGCTGATGCAGGATGTTCAGGTTCAGTTGGTTCGGCCACCAGTCGCGGTTGCGTGTGCCACCGCCGGCGGCGTGATTGAACGGGCATTTCGATTCGGTTGCCATGTGTGAGCTTCCCTCGGTCGAGATCAGTCAGCTTCCCGGCCCGTGGGGGCATCCAGTATCTGACTCATTCTTGTCTTCACATCAGGTCTGTGCCGGCCAGACCGCGCCGGCGCTAAATAAGGCTAGACCCCGATCGTCAAGTCAGCTAATAGCCCGAGTATTGGTAGCCGATAGGCGGAATCTCTCAGCGGACACAGAGTTTTACAGGTGCCTCCTAGCGATGTGCCACAATAGTCAGGTCACCGCAGCATTATCAGGCGAACACAATGGATGGCCTTGGATTTCGGCTCGAGCAGGAACGCTACATCGCCCAACAGGTGCGCACCGATCGATTGCATCAGCTGTTTCGGCAATCGGTAACTGCTGTTTTCGGCAGCTTTCTGGCATTGGCCATGTTGTGTTGGCTGTGCTGGGACCGCTTCGACCACCACATCATGAACTGGTGGATCGGTCTGCTGGCGGCCTCCACCCTGATCCGCATCACGATGTTCGTGGTTTATTTCCGCAGCCCCGAAGCGGCCCGCACCCCGCAGCGCTGGGAACTGATCTATATGGCCACCTTGTCGCTGTCCGCCGGGATCTGGGGCGGCGGGGCGCTGGCGGTCATGCCGGCCGACGATCTGCTGGCCCAGGCGCTGGTGATGCTGTTCACGGTCGGCATGTCGGTGAGCGCGGTGTCGTGTTATTCGGCCTATCGCTACATGACGGTGGTGTCCATCGCCTTGGTGCTGCTGCCGTCGACCTTCTGGCTGATGATCCAGCCGACTTCGCTACAGTTCGGCATGGGCGTGGCGGTGCTGGTCTTCGCCTCCTTCGTGTGCAGCGCCACCCGCAAACTCTCCGTCGCCCTGGAAACCGCCTTCCGCCTGACCCGCGAAATGGAACTGGCCCACAGCATCTCCACCCGCGCCGCACAGACCGACGAACTGACCGGCCTGCGCAATCGCCGCGCCTTCTTCGAGCAGGCCCAGCGCCTGTACAACCACTGCCAGCACTACCGCCTGCCGCTGTGCGCGGTGATGCTGGACATGGACCACTTCAAGCACATCAACGACACCTACGGCCATCAGGTCGGCGACCAGGTGCTGCGGCAGATGGGCGTGGTGATCAGCCGGTCGTTTCGCGAGGCTGATGTGTATGGGCGGCTGGGCGGGGAGGAGTTTGCGGTGCTGCTGCCGGATACATCGCTTGAAGATGCGCAGAACATCGCCGAAGGGCTAGTTCATTCCATTTCCGGGCTGATGACCGGGCCGGTGCACTGCATCACCGCCAGCGTCGGCGTTGCGTGCATGGTTGCAGGCGACAAGGATCTGCACAGTTTGATGAGCAATGCCGACAAGGCGCTGTATCGGGCCAAGGCCAGGGGGCGCAATCAGGTGGTGGTGTCCGACTAAGCACCTGCAACCCCGCAACCCCCTGTAGGAGCGAGGCTTGCCCGCGAAGAGGCCGGTACATCCACCAAAACAGGTTGCCTGAAAACCCATCGCGAGCAGGCTCGCTTGTATGGTAGGACTTGAAGGGAGGAGGAGGGACAAG
>NZ_JBSVXG010000336.1:0-4634 GCF_054070595.1 Pseudomonas sp. SDO55104_S430
TCAACGATTACGCGGGACAACTGATGCCCCGCGGCGTTCTCTCGCCCATCGCGAGCAGGCTCGCTCCCACAGGGACACGGGCATATCAGACCAACGCACTCCTGCGCTTGAGTTCGCTGTTGAGAATGAAGTCATTCTCCGAATAGTCCACCGGACAATCGATCACATGCACCCCAGGCTCGCCGATGCAGCGTTCCAGCAGCGGCAGGAAGCCTTCGGCGCTGTCCACACGATGACCCTTGGCGCCGTAGGCTTCGGCGTATTTGACGAAGTCCGGGTTGCCGTAGTCCAGACCGTAATCGGTGAAGCCCATGTTGGCCTGTTTCCAGCGGATCATGCCGTAGCCGTCGTCGCGCAAGATGATCACCGTGAGGTTCATCTTCAGACGCACGGCGGTTTCCAACTCCTGGCTGTTCATCATGAAACCGCCGTCACCGCACACCGCGACCACCGGGCGGTCGGGGTAGACCAAATGGGAAGCCATCGCTGACGGCAGGCCGGCGCCCATGGTTGCCAGGGCATTGTCCAGCAGCACGGTGTTCGGCCGGTGGGCCTTGTAGTTACGGGCGAACCAGATTTTGTAGATGCCGTTGTCCAGCGCGACGATGCCTTCGGAGGGCAGGGCGCGACGTACATCGGCGACGAAACGCTGCGGGTAGATCGGGAAGCGGTTGTCGTCGGCGCCTTCGATGATCTGCGCTTCGTTGGCTTCACGGATCGCCATCAGGCGGCTGAAATCCCAGTGCGGCTGGACTTGCAGCGCCTCGCCGATCTGCCACACGGCGTTGGCGATATCGCCCACCACTTCGATCTGCGGGAAATACACCGGGTCGACTTCCGCCGAGCGGAAGTTGATGTGGATCACCTCGGTACCGCCACGGACCATGAAGAACGGCGGTTTCTCGATCACGTCGTGGCCGATGTTGACGATCAGGTCGGCGGCCTCGACGGCGCGATGCACAAAGTCACCGGCGGAGAGGGCAGCGTTACCGAGAAAGCGCGGGTTACGCTCGTCCACCACACCTTTGCCCATCTGCGTGGTGACGAATGGAATGCCGGTGTTATCGATCAGTTGCTTGAGTACCTTGCAGGTCATCTTGCGGTTGGCCCCGGCGCCGATCACCAGGATCGGGCTGCGAGCGGCCTTGAGCTTTTCCACGGCGCCTTCGATGGACTTGGTTTCGGCCAGCGGACGACGCACCAGACTTGGCGGAATCGGCATGCTTTCAGTCTGTTCAGCGGCGATGTCTTCAGGCAGCTCCAGGTGCACGGCACCGGGCTTTTCTTCTTCGGACAGGCGGAACGCCTCGCGCACCCGGGAGGGGATGTTGTCGGCGGACGCCAGCTGGTGGGTGTATTTGGTCAGCGGCTGCATCATGCCGACCACATCGAGGATCTGGAAGCGGCCCTGCTTGGACTTCTTGATCGGCTTTTGGCCGGTGATCATCAGCATCGGCATGCCGCCCAAATAGGCATAAGCGCCGGCGGTCACCAGGTTGGTCGCGCCAGGGCCGAGGGTCGAGAGGCTGACGCCAGTCTTGCCGGTGAGGCGGCCGTAAGTCGCGGCCATGAAGCCTGCCGATTGCTCGTGGCGGGTCAATATGAGCTTGATCGGCGACTTGCGCAGGGACTCCAGCAGGTCAAGGTTCTCTTCGCCGGGAATTCCGAACACGAACTCCACGCCCTCGTTTTCCAGACATTGCACTACGACATCGGCAGCCTTGGCCATTTTGTTCAGTACCTCGGGTTGGGGAGTCGGGGAGTGATGAGGACACCGTCTTCAATACTGCATCGCGCAGTATCGCCTCATTGCCATGGCGCGGATTACCGTTGGTCTGGCCGAGGCGTTTGCCGATGCGCTTGAATCGGGCTCCAAGGAGGCGCTGACTATCCTAGAAAGGCAGAACCTGCGAGAAATTCACTGGCCTGATTTTGGCCGTCATCTGGCGGCTGGTTATTGAGCGGCGCTGGAGGTGCTCGATGCTGTCCATGTTCACTGAAAGCCCGTTGCTCGGCGCCTTGGCTCTGATCCTGATCGACACGGTGATGTGGCGAATGATCGGCTCCCGGCGGCACAACTGGAAAGTGCTGATAAGGCTGGTCATTTTCCTGCTGTACAGCCTGCTGCTGTTCAATGAAGGCCTGAGCCCTCTGGAACCGGCGCCCGCTGGCGACAGCGTACCGTTGCAGATGGCGGCCACGGCGCTGCAGATCGGCTGGTGGCTGTTCGGTGCTCGGACCCTGACGGTGATGATCGGTGCGGTGATGATGCAGCGGGTCGGGCATACCGGCCGGCTGATCCAGGACCTGCTCGGCGCGGTGATCTTTCTGGTGGCGGTGATTGCCGCGCTGGCCTACGTGCTCAATCTGCCGGTCAAGGGCGTGCTGGCAACCTCCGGCGCGCTGGCGATCATCGTCGGCCTGGCGTTGCAAAGCACCCTCAGCGACGTGTTTTCCGGGATAGTCCTCAACACCACCAAGCCGTATCAGATCGATGACTGGATCGCCATCGACGGCACCGAAGGCCGGGTCACTGACATCGATTGGCGCGCCACCTTCCTGCAGACCTCCCAGGGCAGCATGATCGTGATTCCCAACTCGATGGCGGCCAAGGCCAAGATCACCAACTTCAGTCGGCCCAGCGACATGTTCGGGGTTTCGATCAGTCTGCTGATCAGCCCCCATGTGCGGCCGAACCGGGTGTTCGACGCGCTGGAACGGGCAGCACAAGGATGCCGCGCGCTGCTGACCAAACCCGCACCCAAGGTCACGATCAAAAGCACCGGCAGCGGTGGCGTGGAATATGAGGTCAGCGGTTTCGTGATTTCCATGGATCAGAAGCGGCTGGTGCGCAATCAGCTGTTCGACCTAGCGTATCGGCATTTGCTGGCGGCGGGGATCAATTGGTTGTCGACGGTGGAAACCAACGAACCGGTAAGGCATACCCGGGCGCGGGCGTTACTGGATCACTCGGCCATTTTCGCCAACACCTTGAGTGATGAAGAGAAGGACAGCGTCAGCAAGAACATGACCCGCCAGGCGTTCCAGCCGGGGGACATGATTCTGCCGGGCGGGGAGATCAGCGAGCACCTGTACATCATCGAATCAGGCGTGGTGACGGTGGCCCTGGCCCGCGCGGGCGTGAAGTTCGAAGCCGGACGCATGGGGCCGGGGGAGGTGATCGGCGAGGCCGGGATCGTCTCGGGCAAGGCCTTGCCTGCGGATTTCGCCGCGCTGACGTTCTGCTATCTGTACCGGATCGACAAGGAATACTTCCGGCCCTGCGTGGAAGCGCGGCATGACATCAGCGAAGCGATGCGGGCGCTGGTGGATTTTCGTTTGCAGATTTCCCAGACATTGTTGCAGGAAGAGCCCAAGGCCATCGAGAAGAAGGGGTTCCTGCAGTGGCTGCGTAGCCGGGTCTGAATCCATTCCCCTGTAGGAGCGAGCATGCTCGCGATGGACTCAAATACACCGCGGGGCATCAGGTTGCCCGCGTTAACGTTGACCACCATCGCGAGCATGCTCGCTCCTACAGGGGGTGTGTTTTTCCTTAAAAATCGAGGAGTCCCACCATGTCCCATCCCGTTCTCAAACCCGGCGCCGTGGCCGTGATCACCGGAGGCGCCGCCGGCATCGGGCTGGCCGCCGCCAAGCGTTTCGCCGCCCTGGGCATGCGCGTGTGCATCGCCGATCTGGGGGCGCAGAAGTTGCTCGACGCCGCCGAGGAGCTTGCTGGTCACGCCTTGGCGGGGGCCGAAGATGTGCTGGCGCTCGAAGCCGATGTGAGTCGCGAAGGCGACCTGACTAACCTGCGCGACCGGGTGCTGGAGCGTTTCGGCGCGGTCGATGTGCTGATGAGCAACGCCGGGATTCAGCCGGCGACCACGGCGCTCGACAGTGCCAATTGGCAGCAGATGATCGAGGTCAATCTGTGGGGCGTCATCCGCAGTACGCAGGCATTCGTGCCGGGCATGATCGAGCGCGGGCAACCGGGCCTGGTGATCGTCTCCGGCTCCAAGCAGGGCATCACCACGCCGCCGGGCAATCCGGCCTACAACGTGTCGAAGGCTGGGGTGAAGGTGTTCAGCGAGTCGCTGCAACATCAATTGCGCAACACCCCCGGTTGCGCCATCAACGCCCATTTGCTGATCCCGGGTTTCGTCTTCACCGAACTCGCCGCCCAAGGCCGCAAGGACAAACCCGCCGGCGCCTGGACCGCAGAGCAGACGGTCGACTTCATGCTGGAGCGCCTGGAAGCCGGCGATTTCTACATCCTCTGCCCGGACAACGACGTCCCCCGTGCCCTCGACGAACGCCGAATCCTCTGGGCCGCCGGCGACATCGCCGAAAACCGCCCACCGCTGTCCCGCTGGCACCCCGATTACGGCAGCGCCTTCGAAACCTTCGCAAAAACCAAATAACAACCCATCCCCCTGTAGGAGCCGAGCTTGCTCGCGATGGTCGCCAACGATAACGCGGGAAACCTGACACCCCGCGGCGTTCTTGCCTCCATCGCGAGCAAGCTCGGCTCCTACAGTTGGTCGTCAACGATAACGCTGGCAGCCTGACACCCCACGGCGTCCTGTCGTCCATCGCGGACAAGCCTCGCTCCCACAGGTCTATTCCTGTAG
>NZ_JBSVXG010000337.1:0-4597 GCF_054070595.1 Pseudomonas sp. SDO55104_S430
GGTCCCCACTGACCCGTAGGAGCGAGGCTTGCCCGCGAATGCAACACCTCGATCCAACTGTAGAAAATCAGGCCCGGCCTTTGCTTGCCGCTAACCCCAGCGGTCTTTAGACTTACGCCTCATTTCAACGAGAGCAGGGTCGATGCCAGCTGCCTTTCCCCCCGATTCTGTTGGTCTGGTGACGCCGCAAGTGGCGCACTTCAGCGATCCTTTGGCATTGGCCTGCGGTCGCTCCCTCCCGGCCTACGACCTGATTTACGAAACCTACGGCACGCTGAACGCCACGGCGAGCAACGCCGTGCTGATCTGCCACGCGCTGTCGGGCCACCACCACGCTGCCGGCTACCACAGCCCCGACGACCGCAAGCCCGGTTGGTGGGACAGCTGCATCGGCCCGGGCAAGCCGATCGACACCAACAAGTTCTTCGTGGTCAGCCTGAACAACCTCGGTGGCTGCAACGGCTCCACAGGCCCGAGCAGCATCAATCCGGAGACCGGCAAGCCATTCGGCGCCGACTTCCCGGTGCTGACCGTGGAAGACTGGGTGCACAGCCAGGCGCGCCTGGCCGATCGCCTGGGCATCGCTCAATTCGCCGCAGTGATCGGCGGCAGCCTGGGTGGCATGCAGGCGATGCAATGGAGCATGACCTACCCTGACCGCATCCGTCACTGCCTGGCCATCGCCTCCGCACCCAAGCTGTCGGCACAGAACATCGCCTTCAACGAAGTGGCGCGCCAGGCGATCCTCACCGATCCCGAGTTCCACGGCGGCTCGTTCCAGGAACAGGGCGTGATCCCCAAGCGCGGGCTGATGCTGGCGCGGATGGTCGGGCACATCACCTACCTGTCCGACGACTCCATGGGCGAGAAATTCGGCCGCGGCCTCAAGAGCGAGAAGCTCAACTACGACTTCCACAGCGTCGAGTTCCAGGTCGAAAGCTACCTGCGTTACCAAGGTGAGGAGTTCTCCGGACGTTTCGACGCCAATACCTACCTGTTGATGACCAAGGCCCTGGACTACTTCGATCCGGCGGCGAACTTCGACGACGACCTGGCCAAAACCTTCGCCAACGCCACCGCCAAGTTCTGCGTGATGTCGTTCACCACCGACTGGCGCTTCTCGCCTGCCCGCTCACGGGAACTGGTGGACGCGCTGATGGCGGCGCGCAAGGACGTCTGCTACCTGGAAATCGACGCACCACAGGGCCACGACGCCTTCCTGATTCCGATCCCGCGCTACTTGCAGGCATTCGGTAATTACATGAACCGAATTACCTTGTGAGATAGCCATGAGAGCTGATCTGGAAATCATCCAGGAATGGATCCCCGCCGGCAGCCGCGTGCTCGATCTGGGTTGCGGCGACGGCGAACTGCTGACCTGGCTTCGCGACAACAAGCAGGTCACCGGCTATGGCCTGGAAAACGACGCCGACAACATCGCCGAGTGCATGGCCAAGGGCATCAACGTCATCGAGCAGGACCTGGACAAGGGCCTGGGCAACTTCGCCAGCAACAGTTTCGACATCGTGGTCATGACCCAGGCGCTGCAAGCGGTGCACTACCCGGACAAGATCCTCGACGAAATGCTGCGGGTCGGTCGCCAGTGCATCATCACCTTCCCCAACTTCGGTCATTGGCGCTGCCGCTGGTACCTGGCGAGCAAGGGCCGGATGCCGGTTTCCGAGTTCCTGCCTTACACCTGGTACAACACGCCGAACATTCACTTCTGCACCTTCGCGGACTTTGAAGCCTTGTGCCGCGAACGTGAAGCGAAGGTCATTGATCGGCTGGCAGTGGATCAACAGCATCGCCACGGGTGGGCCAGCAAGCTATGGCCTAATCTGTTAGGTGAGATCGGCATTTACCGCGTCAGCAGCCCGGGGCTCACAGACCACAAGGTCGCGGTCTGAACCACCCTATTTCGAGGAGAACGATCATGGGTCGTCTAGCGCTGTTCGTACTAACTGCTTGCCTGAGCGTCACGGCCATGGCCGCTGACGCGATCAAAAGTGATCGCCAGGAAAAATTCGGCGACACCACGGTGCATTACAACACCTTCAATTCCACCTTCCTGACGCCGGAAGTCGCCAAGGCCGCGGAACTCACCCGCAGCAAGAACCAGGGCGTGATCAACATTTCGGTGATCAAGGACGGCAAGCCGCAGATGGCTCAGGTCAGCGGCACGGTCAAAGACCTGACCAGCCAGAGCGTGCCTCTGAACTTCAGGCAGATCACCGAGCAGGGCGCGATCTACTACATCGCCCAGTACCCGGTTCCGCAGCAGGAAACCCGCACCTTCGAGATCAAGGTGCAGAACGGTGACAAAATCAACACCATCAACTTCAACCAAGAGCTCTTTCCCGGCGAATGATCAACTTCACCCAACTCGTGCTGGCCAGCCACAACGCCGGCAAACTCAAGGAACTCCAGGCCATGCTCGGCCAGTCGGTGCAACTGCGCTCGATCGGCGAGTTCAGCAAGATCGAGCCTGAAGAGACCGGTCTGTCGTTCGTCGAGAACGCCATACTCAAGGCCCGCAATGCCGCGCGCATTTCCGGCTTGCCGGCACTGGCGGATGATTCGGGTCTGGCGGTGGACTTCCTCGGCGGCGCACCGGGCATCTACTCGGCGCGTTATGCCGACGGCAAGGGCGATGCGGCGAACAACGCCAAGCTGCTCGACGTCCTGAAGGACGTGCCGCAGGAAGAACGCGGCGCACAGTTCGTCTGCGTGCTCGCGCTGGTGCGTCACGCCGATGATCCGTTGCCGATCCTCTGCGAAGGCCTGTGGCACGGTCGCATCCTGACCCAGGCCAGCGGCGAACACGGTTTCGGCTACGACCCGCTGTTCTGGGTACCGGAGCGCGATTGCTCCAGCGCCGAGCTGAGCCCGGCCGACAAGAACCAGATCAGCCACCGCGCCCGTGCAATGGATCTGCTGCGCCAGCGTCTGGGCTTGAAATGACCGGTGAATCATCCGCGTCGCCGCTGATCTACGGTGGCGACGCCCCATCACCTCGGGCGGCCCTGCCAGTGCTGCCGCCCCTGGCGCTGTACATCCACATCCCGTGGTGCGTGCGCAAATGCCCTTATTGCGACTTCAACTCCCACACCGCCAGCCCCGAGCTGCCGGAAGAGGAGTACGTGGACGCGCTGCTGGCTGACCTCGATCAGGATCTGCACGCGGTATACGGGCGCGAACTCAGCTCGATCTTCTTCGGCGGCGGCACGCCGAGCTTGTTCAGCGCCCCGGCCCTGGGCCGTCTGCTCAAGGGCGTCGAACAGCGCATTCCGTTTGCCCACGACATCGAGATCACCCTGGAAGCCAATCCGGGCACCTTCGAGCAAGACAAGTTCGTGGCTTACCGGGCGCTGGGCATCAATCGCCTGTCGATCGGCATCCAGAGCTTCCAGCAAGACAAGCTCAAGGCACTGGGACGGATTCACAACGGCGACGAAGCGGTGCGCGCCGCCGGCATGGCGCGTCAGGCCGGGTTCGACAACTTCAACCTGGATCTGATGCACGGCTTGCCCGATCAGTCCCTGGATGACGCCCTGAATGACCTGCGCACCGCCATCGCCCTGAAACCGACCCACCTGTCCTGGTATCAGCTGACCCTGGAGCCGAACACGGTGTTCTGGAACCAGCCGCCGACGCTGCCGGAAGACGACACGCTGTGGGACATTCAGGAAGCCGGGCAAGCGCTGCTGGCCGAACACGGTTACGTGCAATACGAAGTTTCCGCCTACGCCCACCCCGGTCGGGCGGCGCGACATAACCTCAATTATTGGAGCTTCGGCGACTTCATCGGCATCGGTGCCGGCGCCCACGGCAAGCTCAGTCATCCAGACGGGCGCATCGTGCGCACCTGGAAGACCCGCCTGCCGAAGGACTACCTGAACCCGGCAAAAAGCTTCAAGGCTGGCGAAAAGGCGTTGGCCAATGATGAAATGCCGTTCGAGTTCCTGATGAACGCCTTGCGCCTGACTCAAGGCGTCGAAGCGCAGCTCTATCCGGAACGCACCGGCATGCCCCTGGACAGCCTCGCCGAAAGCCGCCGCGACGCCGAACAAAGCGGCCTGTTGCAGGTCGAACCGTCACGTCTGGTGGCCACCGAGCGCGGACAGCTATTCCTCAACGACTTGCTGCAGAATTTTCTGACATAAGGACTTCGAATGGATTTGGTACTCGACCTGCTCGCCACCGTGTCTCGCTGGAGCCGCAGCAATCTCTCGGAAATCGCCCTGGCCCTGGTGGGTTGCCTGCTGGTGCTGTTCGGCGCGGATTTCAAAGGCTGGGTCGAACAACGCCTGGGCAGCATCGCCGGCGCCCTGCGCGTCCCGCTGATGGCCCTGCTGTGCATGATCGGCAGCGGCGCCGCCCTGATCTACGCCACGCCCTGGGTTGTGCGCGGGCTGAGCCAGTTCAACAACTACAGTTTGGCGCCGGTGTTGTTGGTGGTGTTGGTGCTAATCGGGGTCGTCGCAGACCGCCGCTGATCCCAGCCATACCCTAAAACAAATGTGGGAGCGGGCTTGCTCGCGAATGCGGTGTGTCATTCAACAGTGATGTCGACTGACACGGCCTCTTCGCGAGC
>NZ_JBSVXG010000338.1:0-4576 GCF_054070595.1 Pseudomonas sp. SDO55104_S430
GCGGTGTGTCAGACAACATCAATGTCGACTGGAACGCCGCCTTCGCGAGCAAGCCCGCTCCCACATTGGATTAGCGTCAAACTTCCATATTGATCCAACCTACCTTGGGCTCTTCCGGCGCCACGGCATTGATGCTCTTGCCCGTCGCCACCTCAACCCGCCGCGCCACCTCCGGGTCATCGGCAAACGGAATCAGGCTCGCCTCATCCAGGCTTTCAGCGCTCTGGTGGCGCAGACAATACTCGACGGCAAACCACAAAAACGCCACGCCCAAGACATTCAACATGATCTCCATCATCAGGCTATCCGCGCCTCCTGCTCGGCCATCGATACGTCCGCCGCCCGCACCGTGCGCCACACGTTCCAGGCCATCAGCAGCATGCCGGTGAGGAAGAACACGCCGCCGACAAAGCGCACCACGAACCCCGGATGGCTGGCCTGCAAGGCTTCGACGAAGGAGTAGGTCAGCGTGCCGTCGTCGTTGATCGCGCGCCACATCAGGCCCTGGGTGATGCCGTTGACCCACATCGAGGCGATGTACAGCACGGTGCCGATGGTGGCCAGCCAGAAGTGCAGGTTGATCAGCGGTGTGCTGTGCATCTGCTCGCGACCAAAGACCTTGGGCACCATGTGATAGGTCGCGCCAAAGGTGATCATCGCCACCCAGCCCAGGGCGCCGGCATGTACGTGGCCGATGGTCCAGTCGGTGTAGTGGGAGAGGGCGTTGACCGTCTTGATCGCCATCATCGGACCTTCGAAGGTCGACATGCCGTAGAAGGCCAGGGACAGCACCAGGAATCGCAGGATCGGGTCGGTGCGCAATTTATGCCAGGCGCCCGAGAGGGTCATCATGCCGTTGATCATCCCGCCCCAACTCGGCGCCAGCAGGATCAGCGACATGGCCATGCCCAGCGACTGCGCCCAGTCCGGCAATGCGGTGTAGTGCAGGTGGTGGGGACCGGCCCAGATGTACAGGGTGATCAGCGCCCAGAAATGCACGATCGACAGGCGATACGAATACACCGGCCGATTCGCTTGTTTTGGCACGAAGTAATACATCATCCCCAGAAACCCGGTGGTCAGGAAAAAGCCCACGGCGTTGTGCCCGTACCACCACTGCACCATCGCGTCGGTGGCGCCGGAGTACACCGGATAAGACTTGAACCAGCTCACCGGAATCGACAGGTGGTTGACCACGTGCAGCATGGCGATCACCACGATGAAGGCGCCGAAGAACCAGTTGCCGACGTAGATGTGCTTGGTCTTGCGCCGTACCACGGTGGTGAAAAACACGATGGCATAGGCCACCCAGACCACCGTCATCCACACCGCGCCCGAGAACTCGATCTCGGCGTATTCCTTGGTCGTGGTGTAGCCCAGCGGCAGGCTGACCAGCATCACCACGATCACCGACTGCCAGCCCCAGAAGGTGAAGGCGGCGAGGGTGTCGGAAAACAGCCGCACCTGACAGGTGCGCTGCACCGCGTAGTAACTGGCGGCGAACTGCGCGCTGCCGGCGAAGCCGAAAATCACCAGGCTCGTGTGCAGCGGTCGCAGGCGGCCGAAGCTGGTCCATGGCAGGTCCAGGTTCATTTCGGGCCATACCAGTTGCGAGGCGATCCACACGCCCATCGCCATTCCCACGATGCCCCAGAACACTGTTGCGATGATGAATTGGCGCACGACCTTGTAGTTATAAGCCTGTCCGAGAGTTGCTGTGCTCATGCTCGATGCTTCCACGATTGCAAAGTCGGGCAACTGTAAAAACACCGGCCATTTCAAAACAGGCTCAGGAAAAGCTCATTTGTGCGGATCAGACAGAACCTCAGCCACAGTGCGTTCAAACGCCATCTGATACGGTTTTTTCAGAATTAAGTGAGTCTGTAACTCGCTGCGCCGCAAGCCCATAGTCATCAAAAACCTGTAGGAGCGAGCACGCTCGCGATGGTCGTCAACGATAACGCGGGAAACCTGTTGCCCCGCGTCGTCTGTGATTGCATCGCGAGCGTGCTCGCTCCTACAGGGAAGCGGATCCGACCTTGATGAGGTAGCCAGATGTATCAGTACGACGACTATGACCGGGCGCTGGTGTTCGAGCGGGTTGCGCAGTTTCGCGATCAGGTCGCGCGCTACATGGCCGGCGAGCTGAGCGAAGAAGAGTTCCTGCCGCTGCGTCTGCAAAACGGCCTGTACCTGCAAAAGCACGCCTACATGCTGCGGGTGGCGATTCCCTACGGCACCCTCAGCGCACGGCAGATGCGCACGCTGGCGAGCATCGCCCGGGATTACGATCGAGGTTACGGCCATTTCACCACCCGCCAGAACATGCAGTTCAACTGGATCGAACTGGCCCAGGTGCCAGAGATTCTCGAACGCCTGGCCGAAGTCGAGATGCACGCGATCCAGACCTCCGGCAACTGTGTGCGCAACATCACCACCGAAGCCTTCGCCGGGGTCGCGGCGGACGAAATGATCGACCCGCGCCCGCTGGCCGAGATCCTGCGTCAGTGGTCGACCATCAACCCGGAATTCCTGTTCCTGCCGCGCAAGTTCAAGATCGCCATCTGCTCGGCCGAACAGGACCGCGCGGCGATCATGATGCATGACATCGGCCTCTACCTGTATCCGGGTGAAGACGGGCAGATGCTGCTGCGGGTGATCGTCGGCGGCGGCCTGGGGCGCACGCCGATCCTCGGTTTGCAGATCCGCGACGGTTTGCCGTGGCAGCACCTGTTGTCCTATGTCGAAGCGGTGCTGCGCGTTTACAACCGTCATGGCCGGCGCGACAACAAGTACAAGGCGCGGATCAAGATCCTGGTCAAGGCCTTGGGCATCGAAGCCTTCGCTCGGGAAGTGGAGGAGGAGTGGCAATACCTCAAGGACGGTCCGGCGCAATTGACCCTTGATGAGTTCGAGCGGGTCGCCAGTGCTTTCGTCGCCCCGGAGTATCGTGAGCTGGCGAGTATCGATCTGGAATTCGGCGCCCATATGGCGCAGAACCCGGCCTTCGCCCGCTGGGTGTTGCGCAACGTGCAGGCGCATAAGGTGCCGGGTTACGTCAGCGTGGTGTTGTCCACCAAGCCCGGCATCAGCTCGCCGCCGGGGGATGTCACCACCGCGCAGATGGAGGCGATTGCCGACTGGTCCGAGCGCTTCGGTTTCGGCGAAATCCGCATCGCCCATGAACAGAACGTGGTGCTGCCGGACGTGCCCAAGGTGGATCTGTTCGCGCTATGGAGCCTGGCCTGCGAGCACAATCTGGGCAGCGCCAACGTCGGCCTGCTCACCGACATGATTGCCTGCCCCGGTGGTGACTTCTGCGCGCTGGCCAACGCCAAGTCGATCCCCATTGCGCAGGGCATCGCCGCGCGATTCGAGGACCTCGATTACCTGCACGACCTGGGCGACATCAGCCTCAACATCTCCGGCTGCATGAACGCCTGCGGTCACCACCACATCGGCAACATCGGCATTCTGGGCGTCGATAAGAACGGCAGCGAGTGGTACCAGATCACCCTCGGCGGCGCCCAGGGCAAGAACAGCGCGCTGGGCAAGGTGATCGGCCCGTCGTTCAGCGCCAGCGAAGTGCCCGAGGTCATCGAGTGCATTGTCGAGACATTTGTGCGTTATCGGGAAAGCGAAGAGCTGTTCGTCGATACCGTGCAGCGCATCGGTCTTGAGCCGTTCAAGGAGTCGGTTTATCCGAAAGCGCTGGAGGTGTCGGCATGAACAATCTGTTGCGGCTGGAGGCGGGCGTGGCGCGGATTGATGCCGAGGATTCGTGGACGCTGGTCAGGGACCTGGAGGCGCCGCTGTCTGGTGCGGCATTGATTCTGCCGCTGGCCAAGTGGCTGGAAAATCCGCAGCAACAGGCGGTATGGCTGGGGCCGGACGATGAGGTGGAAAGCCTCAAACCGTGGCTTGAGCAGCTGACATTGATCGCCCTGGATTTCCCCAGCTTCCGTGACGGCCGCGCTTACAGCCAGGCCTACCTGCTGCGCACCCGACTGGGCTGGACGGGCGAACTGCGCGCCATCGGCGATGTGTTGCGCGATCAGCTCAGCCACATGCGTCAGTGCGGTTTCGACAGCTTCGCGGTACGCGAAGACAAATCCGCCGAGGATGCGTTGAAAGGGCTGGCGGGGATGAGCGTGCTATACGGGCGCTCGGTGATCGAGCCACGGCCGTTGTTCCGCAGACGGTAGGAGGCTGGCCGGGGAATTGGTGAACAACGCAGAACCCTGTGGGAGCGTGGCTTGCCCGCGAAGGCGTCAGGTCGGCCGACATCAACGTTGGATGTGCCGGCCTCTTCGCGGGCAAGCCCGCTCCCACAGGTCCTGCGGCTGGCCGGGAAATTGGTGAACAACGCAGAACCCTGTGGGAGCGAGGCTTGCCCGCGAAGGCGTCAGGTCGGCCGACATCAACGTTGGATGTGCCGGCCTCTTCGCGGGCAAGCCCGCTCCCACAGGTCCTGCGGCTGGCCGGGAAATTGGTGAACAACGCAGAACCCTGTGGGAGCGAGGCTTGCCCGCGAAGGCGTCAGGTCGGCCGACATCAACGTTGGATGTGCCGGCCT
>NZ_JBSVXG010000339.1:0-4558 GCF_054070595.1 Pseudomonas sp. SDO55104_S430
GCTCCTACAGGATTTCGCGTGACCGTAGGAGCGAGGCTTGCCCGCGAAGGCGATTTTGAATGTAGCGACGCCATCGCGAGCAGGCTCGCTCCCACAGGGGATCTGTCCTGCACACATGATTTTGTGTGTGACCCGGATCATTGTGGGAGCGAGCCTGCTCGCGATTGACCGCGCAGCGGTCACCTTCCAGCCTCCCTTCCGTCATCTCCCCACAAATACTTCTTGCTCGAAACAATTGGTTTCATGTTCAATTTGTACATGATTAGACAGGTTCGATTCGACAAGAAAAAAAGGGTGGTCGATGAGCTCATTCGGCGCATTGAAAGCGGCCTCATGGAGGACGGGTTTCATTTGCCGGGCGAGCATCAGTTGGCTCAGGAATTCAAAGTCAGCCGAGGTACTTTGCGTGAAGCGCTGGCCGAGTTGAAACGGCGCAATTACATTGCGACGCAAAGCGGGGTAGGGTCCATCGTCACGTTCGACGGTGTGGTGCTCGACCAGCGCAACGGCTGGGCCCAGGCCCTGGCCGACAACGGATCGCTGGTCAATACCGAGGTGCTGCGGCTGGAGGCGGTGACGCGTCCCGACCTGCTATCGCGTTTCGGCACCGACCAATTCATCACACTGGACCGCCGACGCCGCTCCAACGACGGCACGCTGGTTTCCCTCGAACGCTCATTGATGCCCGCAACCGGTGGCCTGGAAGGCTTGCCGCGGGTCGGTTTGATCGACAACTCCCTGACCATCACCCTGGCCGCCTACGGCTACATCGGTGAGCGCGGCGACCAATGGATCGGCGCCGAACCCTTGAGCGCCGAAGACGCCGAACTGCTGGGACGTCCAGCGGGCACGGTGTTCCTCAAGGCCTTGCGTACCACCTACGACCGGCAGAACCGCTTCATGGAGCAAGTGGAAAGCCTGCTCGACCCCGTGCATTTCCGCATGCACCTGCAATTTGGAACCCCGAAATGACTGCGCTCAATCGTGCCCTGGGCGCGTTCTATGGCCTGGCCCTGGGCGACGCCCTGGGCATGCCGACCCAATCCCTGAGCCGCGACGACATCAAGGCGCGCTTCGGTGAAATCAAGGACCTGCAGGACGCCGGTCCCCTGCAACCGATTGCCGCCAACATGCCCAAGGGCTCGATCACCGACGACACCGAACAGGCGATCCTGGTCGGCCAGTTGCTGGTCGATGGCAAAGGCCGGATCAAACCCGCGCAACTCGCCCAACGCCTGATCGAATGGGAAGCCGAGATGCAGGCCAAGGGTTCCCAGGACCTGCTCGGCCCTTCGACCAAGCGCGCCATCGAGATGATCCTCGCCGGTCATTCGCCGGAGGAGGCCGGGCGCTACGGCACCACCAACGGCGCGGCGATGCGCATTACGCCGGTCGGGATTTCCGCGGACGTGAGCGATCCGCAGCGCTTCATAGAGGCGGTGATTCAAGCCTGCCAGGTCACCCACAACACCACGCTGGGCATCTCCAGCGCGGCGGCGGTGGCGGCGGTGATTTCCGCCGGTATCAACGGCATGGCCCTGGGCGAGGCGCTGAGCCTCGGCCAGCACATCGCCCAACAGGCGCAGAGCCACGGCCACTGGGTTGCCGGTGGACGCATCGCTTCGCGCATCGGTTGGGCACAGACCATCAGCGTCGACAGCGACAAGGCGGCGCTCGCCGATTTGCTGTACGACGTGATCGGCACTTCGGTGGCTTCGCAGGAGTCGGTGGTGGTGTCGTTTGCCCTGGCCCAGCAGGTGGCCATCGGTGAGATGACCGCTTTCGACGCGCTTTGCATGGCGGCGAGCCTGGGCGGCGACACCGATACCATCGCCGCGATTCTCGGTGCGATGCTGGGGGCCTGCCTGGGCCTGGAGATCTGGCCGTTGGCGATGATCGACAAGGTCAAGGCCGTCAATGATCTGGAGTTGGAGCCTTTGGTGAAAGGGCTGCTTTCACTGCGCTGAATATCCCCGATCCCCTGTGGGAGCGAGCCTGCTCGCGATGATCGTCAACGATAACGCTGGCTGTCTGAATGCCCGCGTCGTCCGGGCCTCCATCGCGAGCAAGCTCGCTCCTGCAGAGGGCGAAGAACAAAAATGGCAACAGGAGCATTTTTCATGAGTTCATCGAACGCCGGGCAGAACGCCGGGCAGCTGGAAACACGCGGCATCGAACCGGTGCCGGAGGCCGAGTGCAACGGGCATCCGCTGCAGCTGTTCTGGGTCTGGTTCGCCGCCAACATTTCCATCCTCGGCCTGCCGCTGGGTGCGACCCTGGTGGCCTTTCGCGGGCTGGCGATCTGGCAGGCGATCATCGTCGCCATTCTCGGGGCCGCCGGTTCCTTCGCGGTGGTCGGGATCATCTCCATCGCCGGTCGCCGTGGTCGGGCGCCGAGCCTGACCCTGTCCCGCGCGATCTTCGGCATGCGCGGCAACATCGGCCCGACCCTGGTCTCGCTGATGTCGCGCCTGGGCTGGGAAACCGTCAACACCACCACCGCCGCCTTCGTGCTGCTGTCGCTGTGCTCGATCCTGTTCGGCTCGCCGGTGGAGGCGAAAAGCGCACCGCTGCTGACCCTGACCTTCATCGCCATCTTCGTGTTGTTGACCCTGTCGGTCTCGGGCCTCGGCCACGCCACCTTGCTGGTGATCCAGAAGTGGGCGACCTACGTGTTCGGTGCGCTGAACATTTTGGTCGGCGGCTTCCTCTGCGCCACCATCGACTGGAGCGCGGTGTTCAACGCAACGCCGGCGCCGATGAGCGCGATGATCATCGGCATCGGCACCATGGCTGCCGGCACCGGCATCGGCTGGGCCAACGCCGGCGCGGACATGTCTCGCTATCAGCATCGCAGCGTGAAAGCCGTGCGTCTGGTGGCCTCGGCGGCGTTCGGTGCGGGGATTCCGCTGGTGCTGCTGATCACCCTCGGCGGCCTGCTGTCGGTGGGCAACGACGACCTGGCCCAGGCCACCGATCCGATCATCGCCATCCGCGACATGCTGCCGACCTGGATGGCCGTACCGTACCTGATCACCGCGTTCGGCGGCCTGCTGCTGTCGAACAACCTGTCGGTGTACTCTGCGGGCCTGACCACCTTGACCCTGGGCCTGAAGGTCAAGCGCGTGTACGCGGTGGTGGTGGACATCGTCGCGATCTTCGCCGGTTCCATCTATTTCATGCTGATTGCCGACAGCTTCTACGGCCCGTTCATCACTTTCATTTCCCTGCTGGCAGTGCCGATCACCGCCTGGGTCGGGATCTTCGTGGTCGACCTGATTCACCGTCACTACTACAGCCCCAAGGACCTGCTGGACGTCAGTCCGAGCAGCGCCTACTGGTATCAGGGCGGTGTGGAGTGGCGCGCGTTCGGCGCCTGGGCGCTGGCGATCGTGCTGGGTTTCAGCTTCACCACCATCGGCACCACGGCGGAAAACGTCTGGTTCAAGGGCTTCCTGTCCGACTCGTGGCTGGGGCACAACGGCCTCGGCTGGATCGTGACCTTCGTCGTGGCCGGGGGGATTTACTTTGTACTCGGTGGCGCCAGGGATCGTCGCGCCGCGCTGAACGAGAATGCTCATGCCTAAGATGTTGCACACCGGCCAGGTCATCATCGACCTGGTCATGGCGGTGGATCAGTTGCCGCAAGCGGGCGGCGATGTACTGGCGCAGTCGGCCAGTTTCGAAGCCGGTGGCGGTTTCAACGTGATGGCTGCTGCGGCGCGCAACGGGTTGCCGGTGGTGTATCTGGGGCGTCATGGTAGCGGACGCTTCGGCGACCTGGCCCGCGAGGCGATGAACGCTGAAGGCATTCGCATCGGCCTCGCCGGTCGCGCCGAACGGGATACCGGGTTGTGCGTGGCTATCACCGACGCTTCGGCCGAGCGCAGTTTCGTGTCCTACATCGGCGCCGAAGGCGACCTGACTGCCGAAGATCTCGCAGATGTGAAGGTGGAGGCGGGCGACTACGTGTATGTCAGCGGCTACAGCCTGCAGCTGACCGGCAAGGGGCAGGCGCTGGTGGACTGGGTGCTGGCGTTGCCGAGGCAGGTCAAGGTGGTGTTCGACCCGGGGCCGCTGGTGGATTCGCCGGATGCACCGCTGCTGCAGGCGCTGCTGCCGCGCATCGATCTGTGGACCAGCAACAGCGTCGAGGCGCTGCGCATTACCGGAGCGTCGGATATCGCCGGGGCGTTGGATCTGCTGGCCGGGCTTCTTCCTGCCAAGGTTTTGATGGTGGTGCGCGACGGGCCGCAGGGGTGCTGGATCAGCCAGGGCTCCGAGCGTCGGCATGTGCCGGGGTTCAAGGTTGAGGCGGTGGACAGCAACGGTGCCGGTGATGCGCATGCCGGGGTGTTTGTCGCGGGGTTGGCGCAGGGTTTGTCCGCCTTTGAGGCGGCGCGGCGGGCGAATGCGGCGGCGGCATTGGCGGTGACTCGGTGGGGGCCGGCTACTGCGCCAGGGGCTGCTGAGGTTGATGCGTTGATCAGTCGGGCATCCATCGCCTGATCGGCCGCCTTCGCGAGCAAGCCCGCTCCCACAGGGGATTTGTGTCGTT
>NZ_JBSVXG010000340.1:0-4468 GCF_054070595.1 Pseudomonas sp. SDO55104_S430
ACTCTGACTGACACTCCGCTTTCGCGAGCAAGCCCGCTCCCACAAGGGTCTGCAGTGTTTGATCAGGCGTGATCAGAAGCCTTGCGGAGTCGAACGAGAAACGATCGCTTCCACGTCCAAACCTCGCGGCAACGCGCCATACACACGCCCCGCCGATCCCAACCGACTGGCAATAAACCCGTCACTGACCGCCGAATTCCCCGCCTCCAGCAACAGTTTGGCCTGAAGCCCCAGCGCAATGTCCTCGGTCAACTGCCGGGCGCGGTACTGGATGTCGCTGGTGTCCTTGAACGCCGCCTGCAACTGGCTGATGTGCGCCGCCAGGCGCTTGTCGCCATGGCCGTCGCCCATCTCGTTGAACAGCGCATCCAGCACGCCCGGCTCTTTCGACAGGGCGCGCAGGACGTCCAGGCATTGCACGTTACCGGAGCCTTCCCAGGTCGAATTGACCGGCGCTTCGCGGTACAGCCTTGGCAGGATGCTCTCTTCGACATAACCGGCGCCGCCCATGCACTCGGCGGCTTCGTTGATCATGGCCGGTGCGCGTTTGCAGATCCAGTACTTGCCCACCGCCGTCACCAGCCGGGCGAATTTCGCCTCCTGCGAATCGTCCAGATGATCCAGCGCACGGCCCATGCGCAGGCTCAAGGCCAGCGCCGCTTCGCTTTCCAGCGCCAGATCGGCCAGCACGTTTTGCATCAACGGTTGCTCGCTGAGTAGCTTGCCGCCGACCGAACGGTGCGCGCAGTGATGGCTGGCCTGGGTCAGGGCCTGGCGCATCAGGGCACTGGAGCCGACCATGCAATCGAAGCGGGTCATGGCGACCATCTCGATGATGGTCGGCACGCCGCGCCCTTCCTCACCGACCATCCACGCCAGCGCCCCACGGAATTCGACTTCGCTGGAGGCGTTGGAGCAGTTGCCGAGCTTATTCTTCAAGCGCTGGATATAGAACTGGTTGCGCGTGTCGTCCGGGCGATGGCGCGGCAGCAGGAAGCAGGTCAGGCCTTTGTCGGTCTGGGCCAGGGTCAGGAAGGCGTCGCACATCGGCGCCGAACAGAACCACTTGTGCCCCACCAGCTCGTAAGCCTGACCGGGTCCACTGGCGCCCACCGGGAAGGCCTTGGTGGTGTTGGCCCGCACATCGGTGCCGCCCTGCTTCTCGGTCATGGCCATGCCGATGGTCACGCCGGCCTTGTGCGCCATGCCGACGTTGCGCGGGTCGTATTCGGTGGCGAGGATCTTCGGTAGCCACTTCTGCGCCAGATCCGGCTGCAGGCGCATCGCCGGGACGCTGGCAAAGGTCATGGTCAACGGACAGCCACTGCCGGCTTCGGCCTGGCTGTGCAGATAGGTCATGGAGGCGCGGGCGACGTGGGCGCCGTCCTGCGGGTGCGCCCAGGGCAGCGAGGTCAGGCCATGTTCGACCGCCGCGCGCATCAGCTGGTGATAGGCGGGATGAAATTCCACCAGATCGATGCGATGGCCATAACGGTCATGACTGTTGAACACGGGCTTGTTCTGGTTGGCGAGAAATCCTGCCTCCATCAGCGGCCCGCCGGCCAGGGCGCCGTAAGCCTCGATCCGCGACTCGGCCCAGCCGGCCCCGAAACGCCGCGACCATTCCTGCAACGGTAAATCGATGCGATACAGGTTGGCGCCATCCAGCGACGGTGGCTGATTGGTCACTTCGTGGGTTTCGGCGAACTGATGCAGGTTCATGGCGCGGCTCCTTTGGTCAGCCAAGGGACTTCAGTTAAGCACCGCCCCTTGGTCGAACAAAGTGTCATATGCGCCTAACTTCCGGCGCTTTCACCTTGTTGCGCGCAAAGTACTCGGCGATAGAGCGCCGCCTGCAAGTCTTCGAATTTCACCGGTTTGCTCAAATGATCGATCAGCGCGCCGGTCGGGCAGCGCTCGCGATCGGCATTCAAGGCAATCATGAACACCGGCAATTCGGCGCAACCGGGCAAGGCACGGATCTGGCAGCAAATCGACACGCCATCCAGCGCCGGTAACTGACAATCGAGCAGCACGGCATCGAAGGTTTCCCGCTGCAGAAGGTCCAGGGCGGCGACGCCATTGTCGGCGGTTCGTACGCGGAACCCCAACTTGAGCAACATGCCGCGCATGACCAACTGATTGATGTTGTTGTCGTCCACCAGCAGCACCTTGCAGTCCTGAGGCAGGCGCAAGCGTGGGAATTCCCGGGTCATGAACGGCCCGGCGGAGGATTCGGTGATCGGGATGGCAATTTCGACATCCAGCTGGAAACGGCTGCCGCGTCCGGGCTCGGAACGGTGGGTCAGGCGACCACCGAGCAGCTCGATCAACTGTCGGCAGATCGCCAGGCCGACACCCAGACCGCCGTATTCGCGGGTCATCGAACCGTCGAGCTGGAAGAAACGCTGATACATCGTCGCCTCGCCCAGATCGGTGAAGCCGATACCGGTGTCGATCACGGCAAAGGTCAGCGCCAGTCGATCCGGTTTGATCGTTTTCGCGGTCACCCGCAGCGCCACGCCGCCGACCCGAGTGAATTTGATCGCGTTATCCAGCAGGCACTCCAGGCATTGCGCCAACTTGAGGTTGTCGCCATACAAGCGATCCGGCACGTTCGGCGCCACATCAACCTTGAAGTCCAGCGACTTGCCGCTGGCGTTGCCATCGAATTGCATGCGCAAAGCGTCGACCAGGCCACGCAGACTGAAATTCGATGCACTTGCGCTGAGCTTGCCGGCTTGCAACTCGGTCAGCGTCAGGATGCCGTTGACCATGCGCATCATGTCCCGCGCCGATCCGGCAGCGGTCTGCTGGTATTGCTCAAGCTCCGCATCCATCTCGACGGTCTGCATCAGTTCCAGCGAACCGATTACACCGTTCATGGGCGTGCGCAGCTCGTGGGTCAGGGTCGCGAGGAATTCGTCCTTCAGCTGATTACTGCGTGCCAGTTGCTGGTTGAGCACTTCCAGTTTTTGCCCGGCATCCTGCAGCGTCTGCGCCTGCTGTTCGCGCATGGCGTTGATACGGTCGGCCAGGGCCAGGGACAGCAGCGCCACTTCGATGGCCGAACCGATCTGGCTGGAATACATGGTCAGGAACACGTTCGGCAGGTAGCCCAGCACCATCAGGGTATTGATGATGCCGCCAAGCAGAAACGCCGACCAGGCAATGATGAAGTAGCGCGCAACCCGCAGCCCACGAAGCCAGGCGAAGATCCCCGCGGAAAAAATCACCACCGTAAAGGTCAGCGCCAGGGCCGTCGCCAGGCGTAGGGCCAGGGCATAGCTGGTCATCAGCGACAACCCGACCACCAGCGCACTGAACAACACCAGCGCCAGCAAAAGGCGGTCGAGCCAGCGACTAAAAGTGGCCGTCTGCAGGAAGCTACGGGCGAACTGGCTGCCGAACAAGCCGGCGCACCCAATGAAAAACGGTGTCGCCGCGTTGGCCCACCATGGACTGTCCGGCCAGAAATACTGCACTGCCGCACCGTTCACCGAAAGCTGATAAAAGCCGAACGAGGCGATATAGAAGATGTAGTAGAGGTAACTGGTGTCGCGCACACTGAGGTAGATGAACAGGTTGTAGACCAGCATCCCCAGCAGTACGCCATAGATCAGACCCAACACGTACAGGCGCACGGGCTGGTCTTCGAGATACGCAGTGCTCGACCAGAGTGTGACCGGTGCCTGAATCGAGCCCTGGCTCTGCAGGCGCAGATAGACGGTTTGCGTTTGGTCAGGGGCGAACGTCAGATTGAACAGGTAGTTGTTCTGGCGAATCTCACGAGTGTCGAATGGCAACGCATCGCCGGTCTGGCGCGCCAATTGATAGTTGCCGGAAGCATCGGGCAGGTACAGGTCGAGGTGATCGAGGGGCGGATAGGCTAGCTCCAGCAGCCAGGTGCGTTGCGCCGTCGGATTGGCCGGGCGGTATTGCAGGTCGATTTTCAGCCAGAACGCCGAACGCGAATATCCGGCGTTGAGCGTGGCTTTGTCGTGTTGTTTGAAGTTGCCGGCAGCGGCCTGGTTGCGCACATCATCGATGGTCGCCTGGCCATCGGCGTCCTCGAACACTTGCAGGGTTCGGCCCAGGGGGAGGCTTTGAGTGAGCTCATCGAACTCGACGGCGTTCGCCAAAAGGGGCAAACACAACAGCAACATCAGCAAATAGCGCATTTATGCCCCAGCGTGGCCTTTCCGGTTCGGTCAGCAAGCCCCCCCATTCCCTTTGAGCAGACGTAAAACCGGTGTTTCCTGTTATTGGTTTGGATCCACTCTAGCATAGCGGCTGATGGCCATTGAACACTACAGAAATATTTCCTGCAAAGGCTCTAGAACGGGCGTTCCAGCGGCGAATATTGAACTAGAGCGCTTACTCATTCCTGTAGCAGCTGGCGAAGCCTGCGTCCGGCTGCGAAGCAGTCGCCAAATCTGCGCCCGCGGTTTACATGAACGCCCTTATT
>NZ_JBSVXG010000341.1:0-4455 GCF_054070595.1 Pseudomonas sp. SDO55104_S430
GGGGGGCTTTCTCGTGATGGTTTCTCAGCTACATCTATGGCGACTAACACCCCATCGCGAGCATGCTCGCTCCCACAAGGGTTGAACACAAAAACAAGATGATTCAGGTGATGCAATGATGAAGGTGAAGATCGAAAGGATCGTCGACGAAGCGCTGGATATCCGTTCCTTTCGCCTCGTGCGCAGTGACGGCCAGCCGCTCGACACCTATGAGCCGGGCGCCCACGTGGACCTCACGGGGCCGACCGGTGTAACCCGCCAATATTCCCTGTGCAGCCCGCCCGAAGATCGCCGCGCCTACCTGGTGGCGGTGAAGAAGGAAGCGCAGTCCCGTGGCGGCTCACTGGCGCTGCATGAGCAGGTGGAAGAGGGCATGGAGCTGGAAATGGGGGCGCCGCGCAACCTGTTCCGCCTCGATGCCGGTGCCACTGAACACGTACTGTTCGCCGCCGGTATCGGCGTCACGCCGCTGCTGAGCATGGCCTATCGCCTGGCCGAGAGCGGTCAGCCGTACCGCCTGCATTACTTCGCCCGCGCGGCGCAGTACGCGGCCTTTACCGAACTGCTGTCGACCCGATTCGCCGACAACGTGGAATTCCACTACGGCGTCGAACCTTCGGACCTGGACGGCGCCCTGAGCGAATGCCTGGCCCGCGCCGGCGGAGATGCCCACGTCTACACCTGCGGCCCGGCGCCGTTCATGAACAAGGTGGTTGAAGTCGCGTCGCGCAGCCGTTCCGATGACGCCATCCACCTTGAGCACTTCGCCGCTGACCCGGCCGCCAACAGCGCGCCGACCGGTAGTTTCGAAGTGGAACTGGCCAGTTCCGGCGTCGTACTCCACGTGCCAGCCGAAAGCAGCCTGGTGGATGTATTGCAGGCCCACGGTTGCGACATCGACACCGAGTGCCGCGAAGGCATTTGCGGTACCTGCATCGTCGAAGTGCTGGACGGCTTGCCGGAGCACCGCGACAACTGCCTGTCGAACAAGGAAAAGGCGTCCAACAAGCAGATTTGCGCCTGCGTATCCCGGGCACTTTCCGCTCGTCTGGTATTGGACATCTAAGCGCTTTCAAGGCTGGAAAGCCGACGCCGGAGCCTGTTGAATGGGCGCCGGCGGCTGTCGAGGGAGGAGACGGCCGGAATACTTTTATCGAACCGCTCGACGAAGCGGTCGAAAAATAACAACAAAAACACGTGAGGCTCTGCGGACATGATTACTGCATCGGCGGTGCGCAATGAGGCATTCGAAAGCTGGCTCAGCCAGGTCAACCAGGCCTGCGGGCGTTTCGACGCCCGCGCGCTGGACACTGACTTCTATGGCGAACTGGCGGAATTTCGCAGCGGCGCCATCAAGCTCAGTGTGGTCGACATGGCGCACGTGCACCTGTATCGCTCCGACAAGGACGTCAGCGTCAGCAGCGACGGCCATTACTATGCGGTGTTCCAGATGCGCGGCAGTTCGCAGCTCGAGCAGGGCGACAACCGTGCGCAGCTGGGCTGTGGCGACATCGCCCTGATCGACGCCAGCCGTCCCAGCGACATGACCTACAACCACGATTCCCGTCAGCTGTCGCTGATCCTGCCGCGGCAGGTGGTGGAGCGTGGTTCGCATTTCTCGGCGGTCAACTGCGCCACCCGTATCGGCGCCAACAACCCGCTGGCGGCCATGGCCAACAAGCTGGTGCTGGAAACCCGCCAGCAGGAAGGGCTGGACATGCAGGAAAGCGAAGCGGTGCTCGACGCCCTGGTCAGCCTGCTGCTGCCCGGCGTCAGCGCCCGCGACATCGCCGGCGATGCCCATGAGCGGCAGTTCCGCAAGATCATCGCCTTCATCGACGAACACATCAGCAACGAAGAACTCTGCCCCGAACTGATCGCCCGTGAGGTGGGGGTTTCGGTGCGCGGGCTGTACCGGATGTTCTCCAAGCGCGGGCTGGTGGTGGCGCAGTACATCAAACACCGGCGCCTGGATTTCTGCGCGGAAAACCTGCGCCGCTCGGATGTGGAGCAGAAGCTGTCGGCACTGTGTTATGCCTGGGGTTTCTCCGACTCCAGCTACTTCTCCTCGGCGTTCAAATCACGCTTCGGCGTATCCCCGGGCGCCTACCGCAAGCGCTATAGCCAGAACTGACACCGCGTCATCGTTCATCGCGAGCAGGCTCGCTCCCACAGTGGATCTGTTGTGAACACAAAATCCGTGTCCAACACCGATCACCTGTAGGAGCCGAGCTTGCTCGCGATGGCGTAGTGTCAGTCGCCATAAATATTGGATCTGCCGGCCTCTTCGCGGGCAAGCCCGCTCCCACAGTGGTTCTGTTGTGAACACAAAATCAGTGCACGACAGCGGACCACTGTGGGAGCGAGCCTGCTCGCGATGGCGGTGTGTCAGTCGCCATGGATGTTGGATCTGCCGGCCTTTTCGCGAGCAAGCCCGCTCCCACAGTGGTTCTGCTGTGAACACAAAATTTGTGTATGACAGAGATCAAATGTGGGAGTGGGCTTGCTCGCGAAGGCGGCCTTACAGCCGCCGCAACGGTCAGGGCAAGGTGAGCATCAGTGCCGCACCGGCTCCTCACCCGGCAAATGCAGCACCTCGCGCACCAGCATGGCAATGCTGCTCACGCCCATCTTTTCCTTGATCTTGGTGCGGTGCACATCGACGGTCTTGACGCTGATGTTCAGCTCCCGGGCAATGACCTTGCTGGCCTTGCCATCGATCACCAGCATCAGCACCTCGCGTTCGCGGCTGGTCAGCAGGGCGAGCTTGCCTTGCAGGTTCTGGCGCTGCTGCTGGTCGGCCTGGGCGTGCACGGCGGCCTTCAGCGCGGCCTGGATGCGGTCGATCATCTGCTGCGGGTTGTAGGGCTTCTCGACGAAGTCCAGGGCGCCGTTCTTCATCGCCGTGACCGACATCGGAATATCGCCATGGGCCGAGACGAAGATCGTCGGCAGGGTACTGCCGCGCTGGTTGAGGATCTCCTGCAACTGGAAGCCGCTGGTTTCCGGCATGCGCACGTCCAGCACCAGGCAGGCGGGCTGCTGGGGGTCGTACTGGCTGAGGAATTCATCGGCGCCGGCAAAGCACTGCGCCTGGACACTGACGGACTCCAGCAACCACGCCAGCGAGGTGCGCAGGTCCTTGTCGTCGTCAACGATGTAAACAATCGGTTTGCGGGTTTCCATCAGGGCTGCCACGAAATTCTAGTTATTGTTCTCGCACGCGAACGCGCGGCACGCATCGGCTCTTCTTTTTGGAGCCAGTGAGCAGGATAGCCATTGTGACCAGCCCTTGCGATAAAGAAACCACCTAGTCGACTAGCGGAAAGCCTACCTCGGCGTGGGGATCGTCAGAATGGTTGCGCGCGGCCTCGAGCCTTAGTCTTGTTCCATCACCTACGGGCCGCAAACCAGCGGTCCTCCTGAAGGAAGGGGCACCGACATGGCCGACCTGAGCCAGCAGCAAATCGACTTTCGCAACGCCATGGCGCAGTTGCCGGCGGCAGTGAACATCATCACCACCAATGGCCCTGGCGGTCGTTGCGGCATCACCGCCAGCGCGGTGTGCTCGGTGACCGATTCGCCACCTACCGTGCTGGTGTGCGTCAACCGCAACAGCGCCACCCACGACGTGTTCCGCACCAACGGCCATCTGTGCGTGAACGTGCTGTGCGGTGAACAGGAAGAACTGGCCAAGCACTTCGCCGGCATGACCAAAGTGCCGATGGAAGAACGCTTCGCCTGGGACCTGTGGGACGACGGCGCCGCCGAAGTGCCGGTACTGCGCGATGCGCTGGTGCAGCTGGAAGGGCGGATCAGCGAATGCAAGGAAGTGGGTTCGCACTCGGTGATGTTCGTGGAGCTTACCAAGGTCGGCGTGCGTGAGCCGCGGGATAGCCTGGTTTACTTCAACCGCCTGTTCCATCGTCTGGATCATGCGGCGGCGGCCTGCTGAAGACCGCGTTATCGTTCATCGCGGGCAAGCCCGCTCCCACAGTGATCTTCAGTGAACGCGGAATTTGTGTTCGAAGGAGATTCTTGTGGGAGCGGGCTTGCCCGCGATGGCGTTGGATCAGTCGCCATCCATTTTGAATTTTCCGGCCTCATCGCGAGCAGGCTCGCTCCCACATGGGATCTGGTATGGGCACAAATTCTGTGTTCGACGCAGAACTAAATGTGGGAGCGGGCTTGCTCGCGAAAGCGGTGTGTCAGGCGACAGTGATGTTGAATGTGATGGCCTCTTCGCGAGCAAGCCCGCTCCCACCATAGAGTTGTTGTGAGCACAGAATTTGTGTACGACCAGAACCATTGTGGGAGCGGGCTTGCCCGCGATGGCGTTGGATCAGTCGCTATCCATTTTGAATTTTCCGGCTTCATCGCGAGCAGGCTCGCTCCCACAGGGGATCTGGTATGGGCACAAATTCTGTGTTCGACGCAGAACTAAATGTGGGAGCG
>NZ_JBSVXG010000342.1:0-4450 GCF_054070595.1 Pseudomonas sp. SDO55104_S430
GGTCAGGCACCGCGGGGCTTCAGGGGCCCAGCGTTATCGTTGACGACCATCGCGAGCGTGCTCGCTCCTACAGGGTTTGGATTGTGTTCAGAGGGCCTTTTCGAAGATCTTCGAATTACGCTGATAGTTGTACAGCGACGCCCGCGCCGATGGCAGGCGCTCGACGCTGCTTGGCGCAAAGCCGCGCTCGCGGAACCAGTGGGCCGTGCGGGTGGTGAGGACGAACAGGGTTTTCAAACCCTGGGCTCGGGCACGATCTTCAATGCGCTCCAGCAACTCGTCGCCACGACCGCCATGCCGGTACTCCGGGTTCACCGCCAGGCAGGCCAGCTCACCGGCATCCGAATCGGCAATCTGATACAGCGCCGCACAAGCGATGATCATGCCTTCACGCTCGACCACGCTGAACTGCTCGATTTCGCGTTCCAGCACTTCGCGGGAGCGACGCACCAGAATCCCCTGCTCTTCCAGCGGGCTGATCAGATCCAGCAATCCGCCCACGTCTTCAATGGCCGCTTCGCGCACCACTTCGAACTGCTCCTGGGCCACCAGGGTGCCGCCACCGTCACGGGTGAAGAGTTCGGTCAGCAGCGCGCCGTCTTCGGCGTAACTGACGATATGGCTGCGGGCCACGCCGCCACGGCAGGCTTCGGCCGCCGCATCCAGCAATTCCGCCTGATAGTTGCTGCCCAGACGCTGCAGATGCGCCGGCACCTGCTGTGGACGCAGTTCACGCACCAGACGCCCGTGCTCATCGATCAGGCCTTCTTCGGCACCGAACAGCAGCAGCTTGTCCGCGCCCAGATCGATGGCGGCGCGGGTGGCGACGTCTTCGCAGGCGAGGTTGAAGATTTCACCGGTCGGCGAGTAACCCAGGGGCGAGAGCAGCACGATGGAGCGCTCGTCGAGCAGGCGATTGATGCCCTTGCGGTCGACCCGGCGCACTTCGCCGGTGTGGTGATAGTCGACGCCTTCGAGCACGCCGATCGGCCGCGCTGTCACCAGGTTGCCGCTGGCCACCCGCAGGCGCGAACCCTGCATCGGCGAGGACGCCATGTCCATGGACAGGCGCGCTTCGATGGCGATACGCAATTGGCCAACGGCGTCGATCACGCATTCCAGGGTCGCGGCATCGGTGATGCGCATGCCGTGGTGGTAATGCGGCGTCAGGCCACGAGCTTCCAGACGCGCTTCGATTTGCGGGCGGGAACCGTGAACCAGCACCAGACGCACACCCAGGCTGTGCAACAGCACCAGGTCGTGGACGATATTGCCGAAATTGGAGTGCTCAACGCCGTCGCCAGGCAGCATGACGACAAAGGTGCAATCGCGGTGGGCGTTGATGTAAGGGGAAGCGTGACGAAGCCAATTGACGTATTCGGGCATGAACCTGGGCCTGTAATAAATAGCAGCCGAAAAAAAGGGCGAACAGAAAACGCACAGCGGGCTGATGGTTATCGTCGGAACAGGCTTGGCGACACGCGCGCTCTCCTCATGAATACGGGTTGGGACACTGGCAATTTAAACGCAAACATCCTGTAGGAGCGAGCATGCTCGCGATGGTGGCACAGACACCGCTGGGTGTCAGACAGCCCGCGTCATCGTTGACGACCATCGCGAGCATGCTCGCTCCTACAGTGAGTGCGTTTAACCCGCAGAGACCGGATTTTGAGCCGGTTTCAGACAGTAATGTTCAATCAACTGCCGTAATAGATGCACCGTAGGCTGCAAACGTGACATTTCAAGGAATTCTCCCGGCTGGTGGGCGCAGGCGATGTCGCCGGGGCCGAGCACTACGGTCTCGCAGCCAAGTCGCTGAAGATAAGGTGCTTCGGTGCCGAATGCCACCGCTTCGGCACTGTGACCGGTGAGCTTTTCGGCGATCCGCACCAATTCTGCATCCGCGTCCTGCTCGAACGACGGCACTTCGGGGAACAATGGCGCGTAATCGATCTTCACCTGATGCCGCTCGGCCACGGGCGTGAGCCGCTGCAGAATCTCGGCGCGCAAGGCCTTGGGGTCCATGCCCGGCAACGGTCGCAGGTCGAACTCCAACGAACACTGGCCGCAGATGCGGTTGGGGTTGTCGCCGCCGTGGATGCAGCCGAAATTCATGGTCGGGGTCGGTACGCCGAACTGCGGATTGCGGAATTCGCGCTGCCACAACAGGCGCAGGCCGCGCAGCTCGCCGATGGCATCGTGCATGGCTTCAAGAGCGCTGTGGCCCAGGCGCGGGTCCGAGGAGTGGCCGCTCTGCCCGAGGATGTCGATGCGTTCCATCATGATGCCCTTGTGCATGCGGATCGGTCGCAACCCCGTCGGCTCGCCGATCACCGCCGCCCTGCCCAATGGCCGCCCGGCCTCGGCGAGCGCACGGGCACCGGACATCGAGCTCTCTTCATCGCAGGTGGCGAGGATCATCAGCGGCTGCTTGAACGGTTGATCCAGCAAAGGTATGAGCGCCTCGATGGCCAAGGCGAAAAAGCCCTTCATGTCGCAACTGCCCAGACCCACCCAGCGGCCGTCGACTTCGGTGAGCTTCAGCGGATCGGTATTCCACAGGGCACCGTCGAACGGCACGGTATCGCTGTGCCCGGCCAGCACCAGCCCGCCGGGACCGGAACCGAAAGTGGCGAGCAGATTGAATTTGCCCGGGCTGACCTGCTGGATATCGCAGGCAAACCCCAGATCACCCAGCCACGCGGCCAGCAGGTCGATCACCGCACGATTGGATTGATCGAGCCTTGGCTGGGTACAACTGACGGACGGTGCAGCGATCAGCGCAGCGAACTGATCTTTCATGGACGGCAAAGGCATCGCAGACTCCAACCCCCGAATTGAAGTCCATCATAGAGCCATCCGGCGACAGGAATAAACCGTCGCACGGCGAAGCAGGGTCGAGTCCTGTACACTGCACGACCTTGGCAGCCATACATTCCCCCCGGCTGCGCTCCCGATCCTGGATTTTCCGGCCATGCAGAAAGAAACCGAAATCAAACTCCGCGTCAGCCGCGAAACCCTCGCCGCCCTGCGCGAGCATCCACTGCTTAAAAAACGTATCAAGTCCGGCTGGGAACGCCGTGAGCTGATGAATCAGTACTTCGACACCCCCGAGCGTGACCTGGCCCACGCCAAGGTTGCCCTGCGCCTGCGCAAGGATGGCGATGACGTGATTCAGACCCTCAAGACCCGCGGCCAGAGCGTCGCCGGTCTGTCGGTGCGCAACGAATACGACTGGAATCTGCCCAAGGCCAAGCTCGACCTGAAGAAGCTCGACGGCGAATGCTGGCCCGAAGCGCTGGCCGAACTGGACAAGAAAACCCTGAAGCCGATCTTCACCACCGACTTCGTCCGCGAGCGCGCCGAAATCGCCTGGGGCCGTGGCAAGGCCAAAGTGGTCATCGAAGCCGCACTGGACCTGGGCCATGTGGTGGTCGGCAAGCAGAAAGAAGAAATCTGCGAACTGGAACTGGAACTGCGCGAAGGCGAGCCTGCCGCGCTGCTGGAACTGGCCGCGGAACTGGCCGAGAAACTGGCCCTGATGCCTTGCGACATCAGCAAGGCCGAACGCGGCTATCGCCTATATGACGCCAACAGCTATTCGCTGAGCCTGCCGGCGCCGCAACTGACCGCCGAAACCCCGCTGGACGAAGCCTTCGCCGCGCTGTCCTGGCATTTGCTGGGCAGCAGCCAGCGCCTGGCCGAGCAATATCGCTTCAACGGCCACTGGCGCCTGCTGCAGGACTGGGTGGAAAACCTCGCCGAACTGCGTGCGCTGATCAGTAGCCTGGGCCAGGCCGCGCCGCGTCAATCGACCCACGACTTGCGCGTTGCCCTCGACGCCCTGCTGGAAGACTGGCGCCCGCTGGTCCAGGCAGGTGCGGACGATGAAGACATCCGCAAAGCCGCGCCGGAGCAGTTCCTCGAAGAGCTGGAAGACCCGCGCTGGGGCCTGTTCTCGCTGACCACTTCGCGCTGGTTGCTGGCCCGCACCTGGGCCGCCGACCGCAACACTCGCGGCAATCGCCAGGGCGCCGCGCAACTGAGCAGCTGGCTGCCGCGACTGTTGAGCGAAGAAGCCAATTCGCTGCAACTGCAACGCTACCAGCAGCAACCCGAAGACCTGGCCGAGCAACTGCCGCGTATCGAACGCATCCAGGTCTGGCTGCACCACGCGCGCAACGTGCTGGACATTCCGGAGATGGATCGTCTGTACGGCGAGCTGAACAAACTGGCGCAACTGGCCAACGAACCGATCACCGACGAAGCCCTGGATGCGCGCAAGCAGCAGGCGATTGCGGTGTATCAGAACCGGGCGTGGAAGATGTTGTTGCGTCTGTAACGCTTTCGACCTAATGCCAGACAGCTAAGCCAAACACCCTTTGTGGCGAGGGGGCTTGCCCCCGTTGGGTCGCGCAGCGGCCCCAAAAGATGGGACTGCTGCGCAGTC
>NZ_JBSVXG010000343.1:0-4425 GCF_054070595.1 Pseudomonas sp. SDO55104_S430
GACTGCGTAGCAGTCCCATTTTTGGGGCCGCTTCGCAGCCCAACGGGGGCAAGCCCCCTCGCCACAAGGAATTTGGTGACAAAACAACAAATGTCCCTCTGAGATAACACCCTTGAGCATTCAACCCAGCACTTACTCTCCAGACATCGCAGTGCCGACCGACAAACGTGTCTTCGGCGGCCGCGATCTGTTTTCCCTGTGGTTCTCCCTGGGCATCGGCCTGATGGTCCTGCAGACCGGCGCCTTGCTCGCGCCCGGTCTGGGTCTGTCCGGTTCGTTGCTGGCGATTTTCCTCGGCACTCTGGTCGGCGTTCTGTTGCTGGCTTCGGTCGGCGTGATCGGCAGCGACACCGGCCTGTCGTCGATGGCGGCGCTCAAGCTCAGTCTCGGCAAGCACGGCGCCAGCGTGCCGGCGGTGCTGAACCTGCTGCAACTGATCGGTTGGGGCTCGTTCGAAATCATCGTCATGCGCGACGCCGCCAGCCTCTTGGGCGCTCGTGCCTTCAGCGAAGGCAGCCTGTTGTCGAACCCGATGCTCTGGACCCTGTTCTTCGGCGGTCTGGCAACCCTGCTGGCTGTCAGCGGTCCGCTGACTTTCGTGCGGCAGATCCTGCGCAAGTGGGGCATCTGGTTGCTGCTGGCCGCGTGCATCTGGCTGACCTGGAACCTGTTCGCCAAGGCTGACCTGGCCGCGTTGTGGGCCCAGGCCGGTGACGGTTCGATGCCGTTTGCCGTGGGTTTCGACATTGCCATCGCCATGCCGCTGTCGTGGCTGCCGCTGATTGCCGACTACTCGCGTTTCGGCAAGCGCGCGAAAAACGTCTTCGGTGGCACCGCCATAGGCTTCTTCATAGGTAACTTCTGGCTGATGAGCCTGGGCGTGGCCTACACCCTGGCGTTCGCGCCGAGCGGTGAAGTCAATGCCTTGCTGCTGGCGCTGGCCGGTGCGGGTCTGGGGATTCCGCTGCTGCTGATTCTGCTCGATGAGTCGGAAAACGCCTTTGCCGACATTCACTCGGCGGCGGTGTCCAGCGGGATTCTGTTGCGTATGAAAGTCGAACACCTGGCGCTGGCTATCGGCGTGGTCTGCACCCTGATCGCCTTGCTGGCGCCGCTGGCGCAGTACCAGAACTTCCTGCTGCTGATCGGTTCGGTGTTCGCGCCGCTGTTCGGCGTGGTGCTGGTGGATCACTTCATCCTGCGCAAGCGCAGCGGCCAGGTGGCGTCAGCCGCATTGCGCTGGCCGGCGCTGCTGGCCTGGCTGGGCGGGATCAGCACTTATCATCTGCTGGCCAACCTGTATCCGGACGTTGGTGCAACCCTGCCGGCATTGATCCTGGCAGGGCTGCTGCAGCTGGTGCTGGGTCGTGCCTTCAGCTACGGCCAGGAAACAGCTCGGGCTTGAGGATGCCATTGAGGCGAGGGTAGGGGATCTTCAGTTCGACATGGCCCAGCGCGTAAGGCGCGATGCTGCTGGTTTCGTACTTGAGGATCACCCCGCCATAGGTCAGCGCCACGTTCTGGGTTTTCTGGAACGGCCAGCTCTTGACGAACTCCGGTTCCTGATCGAGCTTGGTGCTGATCAACCAGCTGTTGTGCGCAACTTGCGCCGCTTTCCAGAACGCTTCTTCCTGCCCCGGCACCAGCATGTCCGACAGCGTCAGCACCTTGTGCTCCTGGCGCGAATAGTTGATGAAGCCGCGGCCCGGCGTGCCATGGGCACCGCCGGTGTCCAGGTAGCTGGACAACTCGACAATCACCAGACCGTCATGCTGCTCGCGTACTTTCGCCTGCAGATAACTGCTGTATTTGGGACCTGCGTTGCGCAAAAACTGCTCGCGATATGCCGCCAGCGTCGGCGCGGCCGGGGCGTCTGGCGAGGTGCGGGTCATTTGCAGCAGGCGCTTTTCGACGATGCTGTCCAGCGCAGGCTCGGCGGGAAAGTGCACGGTGTCGATGTTCACCAGCGGGCAATCCTGGTCCGAACAGCCTGGTTTCAACTGTTCGGTGGCGTCGCGGGTGGTCTCCAGCGGCACGCGATAGTTGGGCTGAAACAGGCTCTGGCAGGCGCCCAGGGTCAGGGCGATAGCGGCCGCGGAGGCAATTTTAAAAAGCGACATGGGTGTCCTTCATAAAACAGGGAAAGGCAAAAAGTTACCCGCTTCGACTCTCAACAGCGCAGTCAGTTCGCCACTAAGCTAATTAGAGTGGGTTTCGTCCTCACCGTCTATCCCGCTGACGGGAAAGGGGCTGCATCAAACGGCGCGGGCGCGTTAGGATGGCGCGAAGTCGAGGTTGTACAAAAAGACCTCGTATTGGATTTGTAGCATCGAGGATCGACATGACTGATTTTGCCAACGCCATTCCGACCGCCGTCGATATCGTTCGGCGCGAAAAGTGCTTCGAGGGCTTTTACAAGCTCGATCGAGTGCACTTGCGACACGAATTGTTCGCCGGAGGCATGAGTCGTGAAATCAGCCGTGAATTGTTCGTGCGCCACGATGCGGTGTGTGTGCTGCCTTACGATCCGCAGCGCGATGAAGTTGTACTGATCGAGCAGTTTCGCGTCGGCGCTCTGGGCAAGACCGACAATCCGTGGCTGCTCGAAATGGTCGCTGGTCTGATCGACAAGGATGAACAACCGGAAGAAGTTGCTCACCGCGAAGGGCAGGAGGAAGCTGGGGTGGTATTCGGGGCGCTGTGGCCGATAACCAAATATTTCCCATCCCCTGGCGGCAGTGATGAATTCGTACACCTGTACCTGGGGCGTTGCCAGACAACCGGGGTCGGCGGCCTGCATGGGCTGGAGGAAGAAGCAGAAGATATTCGTGTCTCGGTCTGGGCGTTCGAAGATGCCCTGCAAGCCGTGCGCGACGGACGTATTGCCAACGCGGCCACGATCATTGCCTTGCAATGGCTGGCTTTGAACCGCGTTGAAGTGAGGGGGCTATGGTCGTAAACAAGCTGCGCGAGCGCTATCGGGTTGATCTGGCGGGGTTGCAAGCATCCTGCGAGGCGAACTACGCGCGCCTGATGCGACTGCTGCCGGACATGCGCACCGAGCCTGCGGCGCGGCGCATCGCCGTGACCCATGGCGACCAGATGCTCGGGGTGCTGGCGCTGGAAGTGCTGCAGGTCTGTCCGTACACCACCACCCTGCAAGTGCGCCAGGAACACAGCCTGCCCTGGCTGCCGGTGCCGCAACTGGAAGTGCAGGTCTATCACGACGCCTGCATGGCCGAAGTGGTCAGCGCCGAACATGCCCGACGCTTTCGCGGCATCTATCCTTACCCGAACGCCTTCATGCATCAGCCTGACGAAAAGGCCCAGCTGAACATGTTCCTGGGCGAATGGCTGAGCCATTGCCTGGCGCTGGGGCATGAGTACGAAGTCGTGCGTTAACGTTCTTGTGAACTGCGTCAGGTTCGCCGATTCCCCTTTTCCCTCATCCCCCAGCATAATTGCGCCACTGACCCCATCCCGTGATCACGCCCTGGGAGAACGCCTTGCCGAGCGTATCCACATTGACCACCGCCGATCAGGCGTTGCTGGTGCAACTCTCCGACAGCCACCTGTTTGCCGAGGCAGACGGTGCGCTGTTGGGCATGAATACCCGTGACAGCCTGCAGAAAGTCATCGAACTGGTGCGCATGCAGCAGCCGCGGATCGACCTGATTCTGGCCACCGGCGATCTTTCCCAGGACGGCACGCTGGAGTCCTACCAGCAGTTTCGCGACGCGACCCGGCAGCTGGATGCGCCGGCGCGCTGGATTCCCGGCAATCACGACGAACCGCAAATCATGGCCGAAGCCGTGGTGGGCAGTGCCTTGCTGGAGTCGGTGGTGGACATCGGCAACTGGCGCGTCACGTTGCTCGATTCAGCCGTGCCGGGCTCGGTGCCGGGGTATTTGCAGGACGACCAACTGCAATTGCTGGCGCGTTCGTTGAGCGAGGCGCCGCAGCGTCATCATCTGGTGTGCTTCCATCACCATCCGGTATCCATCGGTTGTGCCTGGATGGAACCGATCGGCCTGCGCAATCCCGATGCATTGTTTGCCGTGCTGGATCGTTTTCCACAGGTGCGCGCCGTGCTCTGGGGCCATGTGCATCAGGAGATCGATCAGTTTCGCAACGACGTGCGCCTGATCGCATCGCCCTCGACCTGCATTCAGTTCGAGCCGGGCAGCGAGGATTTCAAGGTGGGCGAACAGGCGCCGGGCTATCGCTGGCTGCGCCTGTTGCCGGACGGGCAGCTGGAAACGGGGGTGGAGCGGGTGACCGGTTTCGAATTCACCGTGGATTACGGCTCCAACGGCTACTGATTCAGTCGTCATATCCAAAATATCGGCGCGGCCATCGCGGGCAAGCCCGCTCCCACAGGTTTTTCGTCGTTTACACTATTTGTGTTCACTGAAGATCCTTGTG
>NZ_JBSVXG010000344.1:0-4419 GCF_054070595.1 Pseudomonas sp. SDO55104_S430
ACAGTGATTGATGGTGATTTCAAAATTTGTGATCACCGCAAAACCCTGTGGGAGCGGGCTTGCCCGCGAAGAGGCCCGTCAGGCCACTGAAGATCAGTCTTCTTTCTTCATTAACCCAGCCAACGCCGCAAACGGATTGTGCGTCGCCTTGGCGATCTTCGGGGTGCTCAGCGAGCCTTCGCCAAAGTACTGCTGGTCGGTATAGCGCGAGTGTTCGTTGTCGTGGCAATACAGGCACAACAGCTCCCAGTTCGAACCATCCTGCGGGTTGTTGTCGTGGTTGTGATCGCGGTGGTGCACGGTCAGCTCGCTCAGGCGCTTGCCGGAGAATTCCCGGGCGCAGCGGCCGCATACGTGCGGGTACATCTTCAGGGCCTTGTCGCGATAGCCCATTTCCTTGTCGCGCTGGTTGTCGGCGAGGATGCGATCCAGCTTCGACGTGTTGGTTGGGGTGGACGAACTCATGGGTTCACCTTTGTAAAAGACTAATGACGGTTATACAGCAGAGTTTAGCTCAGCCCTTGAGCTTCTCGGCAATCCAGATGGTGTGGCGGGTGCCCCGGTTGCCGTGGGCGAAGACCTGAACTTCCTCGGCCTTGAACCCGGCTTTTTTCAGTTTGTCGGAAAAATGCCGGTCGGCGCTGGCCGACCAGACCGCCAGCACGCCTTTGGGGCGCATGGCCTTGGCGCAGGCGGCCAGGCCTTCGGATGAATAGAGCCAGCTGTTGGTTCTGCGGGTCAGGCCTTCGGGGCCGTTGTCGACGTCGAGCATGATCGCGTCGAAGCCTTGCGGCTCGGCCTGCAGGACCTTGGCCACGTCTTCCATGCGGATGACGGTGCGCGGGTCGAGCAACGGTTTGCCGGCTTTTTCACCCAGCGGGCCGCGGTTCCACTCGACCACGCCAGGTACCAGTTCGGCGACCACCACTTCGGCGGTTTTGCCCAGGTGCTTGAGCGCCGAAGCGAGGGTGAAACCCATGCCGAGACCACCGATCAACACCCGAGAATTGGGGCGTCCGGCGACCTTGCGGCAAGGAATCTCGGCCAAGGCGTCCTCGGAGCCGTGCATGCGCGTATTCATCAGTTGCCCGCCGTCACCGCCCTGAATCTTGATGACGAAATCCTCGCCATATTCGAACAGGCAAAGGGCACCGCCGTTCTCGGGAATTGGGGCGGTATCGAGCAGTACGAAACGTTTCATGGGGCTCACTTGAGGAGAAAATGACGGCAGAGGGGAAGGCAAACGAACACAGTTGGGAGTAGCCTGCACATGACAACAAGGCCAACGGAGCCATTGATGAAGCGCACCATTCTAACGGTCATTGCCCTGGCCGCGCTCTCGATTACTGCAGTGCAAGCCGCTCAGCCGCTGCAAATCACGCCCGTCAGTCCAGCACCGATGCCCGGTTCCCCTGGCACCGCTACACCCACGCCTTACCCGCAGATCACCCCGGCGGTGGTGCCAAAAGTCGGTGCCGGGAGTGGCGGCCCGCCGCTGGTGCCGATCGATATGCCCAGCCCGCCCACCAAGGATCAGCCGGTGCCGGGGATCGAGCAGAACCCGCCGAAGGTCAAGTCGCCCGGCGGTTAAACCTGCTGCGACAGCAGTTGCCCGTCGACCATGCGCAAGCGCTTGGAGAGGGACACGGCGAGGGCGCGGATGATCTTGGCGGCGATCTTCGGGGCGTCGTTGAGCATCTTTTCCAGCGAATCCTTGCCCAGATTGAGCAACTGACAGTTGCTCGCCGCCACGCAGCTTGCCGAGCGGCGTTCGCCGTCGAGCACTGCCATTTCGCCGAACGAGCGGCCACTGCGCAGGGTGGCAATGGTCACCAGTTGGCCGTCGCTGGTGGTTTTTTGCACAGCCACCTGGCCGGTGTGGATGATGCACATGAAGCTGCCGGCATCCCCCTCATGGAAAATCTCTTCGCCCTGGGCAATGGTGCTGATGCTGAAATAGCCCGAAGCCGCGGCAAAGTCCGCCGGCAACAGCTGGTTGAACAGGCCGCAGTCCATCAGCCAGTCGCGGATTTCGTTGTTCAGCAAGGTCGTTTCTGACATGTCGTGCGGTCTTTTTTGTAATTCGAACCGAAATTCTTCCCCCTGTAGGAGCCGAGCTTGCTCGCGATGGTCGCCAACGATAACGCTGGTAGCCTGGCACCCCACGGCGTTTTCGAATCCATCGCGAGCAGCTCGGCTCCTACAGGAGGGCGGTAATGTTGTATCGGCATGTGGTGCCCGGAATTAAGACAGGCACCTTAAGCCAAGTTCCTCAGGCGATTCCCAGAACCTTGAACAAAAATGCATATTCGAGCGCTACGTCACGCAATCCCTGGTACCGACCACTCATCCCACCATGCCCGGCGCCCAGTTCGGTCTTGAGCAGCAGAAGATTGTCGTCGGTCTTGGACGCGCGCAACCTGGCCACCCACTTGGCCGCTTCCCAGTACTGGACGCGGCTGTCGTTGTAGCCGGCTATCACCAGCGTCGCAGGATACGCCTGCGCGGTGACGTTTTCGTATGGGGCGTAGGCCTTGATCCGATCGTACACGTCCGGCTCCTGCGGATTGCCCCACTCGTCGTATTCGGTGACGGTCAACGGCAAATCGGGATCGAGCATGGTGTTGAGCGCGTCGACGAACGGCACTTCGGCAATCGCCGCACCAAACAGCTCCGGCCTTTGATTGAGCACGGCACCGATCAACAGGCCGCCGGCGCTGCCGCCGCTGATCGCCAGTTGTGGAGCGGTGGTCAAGCCGCAGGTGATCAGATGCTCGGCGCAGGTAATGAAGTCGCTGAAGGTGTTGTGCTTGTGTTCCTGCTTGCCGGCGCGATACCAGGCTTCACCCAGCTCGCCGCCGCCGCGCACGTGGGCAATGGCAAACGCCACGCCGCGATCGAGCAGACTCAGGCGTGCGTGAGAGAACCACGGGTCGAGGCTCTGGCCATAGGCGCCGTAGCCGTACAGATACAGCGGTGTCGGCTTGCCGAGGGCTTCGCGCTTGACCACGAAACTGATCGGCACCTGGGTGCCATCGGGTGCCGTGGCCCACAGGCGCTGGCTGACGTAGGCATCGGCGTCGAATGGGCCGAGTACCGGGGTTTCCTTGAGGACTTTTTGCTCGCCGTTGACCAGCTCGAGCTGGCGGATCTGCGCCGGACGGTTCAACGCCTCATAGCGCAGTCGAATCCGTTGGCTTTCGAATTCCAGGCTGTTCTGCACATGCAGGCTGTAGGCCGCGTCCGGCAGCTGTACCCGGTAGCTCGGCAAGTCTTGCGGGTGGACTTGGATGATCGGCAAGCCGCCTTCGCGCAGGCTCAGGGTCAGGGCGCCGGCGTTCAGGCTCAGGCCGTCGATCATCACCGTCTCGCTATGGGGAATCAGGTTTTGCCAGGTGGGTTCGACGGGGGCGACGCCGGTATCGGCGGCGGTGTACAGGGCGAAGTTGATGCCGTCGCGGTTGGTGCGGATGAACCAGGTCCATTGACCGTCCAGCAAACCGTGGTCGACATCGTAGTCATGGTCCTCGACCCGTGGCGCGATGCAAGTAAAGGCCTGCTGTGGCTGGTTGGCGTCCAGCACCCAGATTTCACTGGTGGTCTTGCTGCCCACCGACAACAGCAATTGCTGCTCGGAGCTTGAGCGGTAGCAGTGCATGAAGAAGCGACCGTCCGGCTCGTGGAATACCTCTTCGGCGGCGGTGCCGTCCAGGCGGTAGCGCAGCAGTTTGTGCGGGCGGTGGGTGTCGTCCAGCTCGCCGAAAAACAGGGTCAGGCTGTCGTTGGCCCAGGTCATGCTGCCGTCGCAGTCCTGGAACTCCAGTTCACTGACACGGCCGTCGGACAATTCCTTCACGAACAGCGTGTAGATCTCGTCGCCCGTGGAATCGATGCTGTAGGCCAGGCGCTGGTGGTCCGGGCTGATGCTGAACGCGCCCAGGGAGAAGAAACCGCCATTGGCCAGCACGTTCGGGTCCAGCAGCAACTGTTCCTGGCTTTCGTCGAGGGTCAGGCTGTCATCGGCCGGGCGCGGGCAGCGGTAGTGGCGGGCGTATTCGTCGCCGGCAGTGGTGCGGGTGTAATACAGGTACGGGCCCCAGGGCGAGGGCAGGGACAGGTCGGTTTCGAGAATCCGGCCCTTGATCTCCTGGAACAAAGTCTCGCGCAGCTCGGCCTGATCGGCGGTTTGCGCTTCCTGGTAGCTGTTTTCGGCCTTGAGGTAGTCGAGCACCGCCGCGGTGTCGCGCTCCTGCAGCCAGGCATAGGGGTCAGAGCCTTCGGCCTTGTGGGCGATCGGGGGGAGTGGGGCGTTCGCTGATAAGGACATGAATGGCTCTCGGACAAGATACGGAATAGGGGTTTCGCAACCTGTGGGAGCGGGCTTGCTCGCGAAGGGGGAGTGTCAGCCGGAATCAATGT
>NZ_JBSVXG010000345.1:0-4385 GCF_054070595.1 Pseudomonas sp. SDO55104_S430
CGAGCGTTTGGTTACTTTGCGCTCTTCAAAGTGACCCGCTGTAAGAGCGGAACCAGTAGCGGCCGTTACCGCAGAAACGGATCTTCACACATAACAAACAACAACCCCATCAGCGCCCAGCCAACTTGAACTTCACACAATCCTGATAAAAACTCTCCCGAACCGCCGCCGGTTTAATCCTGGTCGGACTGTCGTAGGTCTGTTCGGTAATCCCCATCGCCGTCATCCGCATCCACGGCTTGGAAAACTTGTAGGCCTGGATCTTCTGCCGCGCCGCGTACAACGAAACCCCGGACAACTTCAGCTCCTGCGCCCTGGCCGCCGTCCCCGCGCCCCAACTGCACATGTAACGGTCACTGTCCTTCAGCTCCCTGGCCTGGGCAGCCGTCGCGAGCCCCGCAACGCCCACCGAGATCAGCGCGATCCATATATTGCGCATTCGCTTTGTCCCCTAACCGTCTGAAAATGCTGCGATTCTGGCGACAAGCGAACAACCTGGGGGCCAGCATAATGCCTTCGCGAAAAGCCATGACCCGCGTCAGCCAATGGCGGTCATTTTCTTGCGACATTTCAATGCTTTGCTATAGCTAACAAGCTCAATGGCTACCGAAGAGGCAATGGAATGTCCGTCGCAAAAAAAATGAGTGTGGGCCAGCTGACCATGCTGACAGCCGTCAACATGCTGGGCTCAGGCATTGTGCTGCTGCCCTCGAAACTGGCGGAAGTCGGCGCCATTTCCATCCTTTCCTGGCTGGTGACCGCCACCGGTTCGCTGGCGCTGGCCTATGCCTTTGCCCGCTGCGGGATGCTCAGCCGCAAGACCGGCGGCATGGGCGGTTATGCCGAGTACACCTTCGGCAAAGGCGGCAACTACATCACCAACTACACCTATGGCCTGTCGCTGCTGATTGCCAACGTGGCGATCAGCATCACGGCGGTCGGCTATATCCAGGAACTATTCCACATCAAGCTCGGCTCAATGCAAGTGGGTCTGGCGACCATCGCCCTGCTGTGGATCACCACCTTCGCCAACTTCGGCGGCGCGCGGATCACCGGGCGGATCGGCGCGGTCACGGTGTGGGGCGTAATTGCCCCGGTAGTGCTGGTGTCTACGGTGGGCTGGTTCTGGTTCGACAGCAGCATCTACGCCGCCGGCTGGAATCCCCACGACAAGAGCTGGTTCGAGGCCGCGGGCGCCTCGGTGGCCATCACCCTGTGGGCGTTCCTTGGCCTGGAATCGGCCTGCGCCAACACCGACGCGGTGGAAAACCCGGAGAAAAACGTACCCATTGCGGTACTCGGCGGCACCCTGGGTGCGGCGGTGATCTACATCGTTTCGACCAACGTCATCGCCGGCATCGTCGATAACCCTGAACTCGCCGCCTCCACCGCGCCGTTCGGCCTGGTGTTCGCCAAGATGTTCACCCCGCTGGTGGGCGACATCGTGATGGCAGCGATGGTGCTGGCGTGCATCGGTTCGCTGCTCGGCTGGCAGTTCACCATTGCCCAGGTGTTCAAGAGCTCGGCGGACACCGGTTACTTCATGCCGATCTTCGCCAAAGCCAACAAGGCCGGCACCCCGATCATCGGCATGCTGATCCTGCTGGGCCTGCAAACGGCGATGGGCCTGCTGACCATCAGCCCGGACTTGAGCAAGCAATTCGACATTCTGGTCAATCTCGCGGTGGTCACCAACCTGGTGCCGTACATCCTGTCAATGGCCGCATTGACGACAATCCAGAAGGTCTCCAACGTGCCGGCAAACAAGGCAATGGTCACCAACGCCATCGCCCTGATCGCCGCGGCCTACAGCTACCTGGCGCTGTACAGCTCCGGCGAACAGGCGCTGATGCTCGGCGGCGTGGCGACTATCTTCGGCTACACGCTGTTCGGTTTCGTCAACAATCGCCTGATTCGCCTCGAGGCGTTCAACAACAGCGTGCCGACCCAGACTGTCAGCGCGCAGCACCTCACGGTCGAGCCGGTGCCGGTGAACAGAGTGCATAAAATCAAACGGGAGCTTCAGCCATGACGGAACATAAACAGACCCTCGGCATGCTGGCTTTGCTGGTCAGCAGCCCGCCGGACAAACGCACGGTCTTCGGTCGCGCGCAGATTCAATTGATCAGCGATGTGGAAGAGCGCGGCGTCCACGTGCTGGCTTCCGAATCCCTGAGCGATGCGACCTCGATCCTGCGCACAGACCCGGCCATCCAGTGCCTGTTGCTCAGCTGGGAAATGGACGACAGCGAAGGCCACGAGCAGTGCATCAAGTTGCTGACCAGCCTGCGCGAACGCAATACCCGGGTGCCGGTATTCCTGATCAGCGACCGCAGCACTGCGTCGAGCATTCCACTGGTGGTGATGCAGAACGCCGACGACTTCATCTGGCTACCCGAAGACACCAGCCGCTTCCTCAGCGGGCGCATCCTGTCGGCCATCGAGCGTTATCGGCAGGCCGCGCTGCCACCGATGTTCGGCGCTCTGGTGAAGTTCTCCGGCTCCTGCGAGTACTCCTGGCACACCCCTGGCCACGCCGGTGGCACGGCGTTTCTGAAGAGCACCGCGGGGCGTGCGTTCTACGAGTTCTTCGGGGAAAACCTGCTGCGTTCCGACCTGTCGATTTCCGTCGGCGAACTGGGTTCGCTGCTGGATCACAGCGGCCCGATCGGTCAGGGCGAGCGCTACGCCGCCAAGGTTTTCGGCGCCCATCGCACCTATTACGTGACCAACGGTTCCTCGACCTCCAACCGCGTCATCCTGATGGCCAGCGTCACCCGCAATCAGGTGGCGCTGTGCGACCGCAACTGCCACAAGTCCGCCGAACACGCGATGACCCTGTCCGGGGCATTGCCCACCTATCTGGTGCCAACCCGCAACCGCTACGGCATCATCGGCCCTATCCTGCCGCAGACCCTGAGCGCGGCGAGCGTGAAAAAGGCGATTGCCGAGAACCCGCTGATCAAGGGCGACATCGACCCGACGCCGGTGCACGCGATCATCACCAACTCCACCTATGACGGCCTGACCTACAACGTCACCCGCGTCGAGGAACTGCTGGGCCAGAGCGTCGATCGCCTGCATTTCGATGAGGCCTGGTACGGTTACGCGCGTTTCAACCCGCTGTACCGCGACCGCCATGCGATGCACGGCAGCCCGAACGATCATGACGAATCCAGGCCGACGGTGTTCGCCACCCAGTCGACCCACAAGCTGCTGGCGGCGCTGTCCCAGGCCTCGATGATCCATGTACGCAACGGCCGCAACCCGATCGAGCACGCGCGCTTCAACGAGTCGTTCATGATGCACGCCTCGACCTCGCCCAACTACGCGATCATGGCCTCCTGCGACGTCAGTTCGGCGATGATGGAAGCGCCCAGCGGGCAGATCCTCACCACCGAGTCGATCGAGGAAGCGATCTCCTTCCGCCAGGTCATCTCGCGCATGCACGAGGAACTGGCGAGCAAGGACGACTGGTTCTTCACCTGCTGGCAGCCCCCGACGGTGCAGGTGGGCGAGACCGCTGTGCCCTTCCATGAAGTCGACCCGGTGCTGCTCAGGACCGAACCTGATTGCTGGGTCCTGCATCCCAACGAGGTGTGGCACGGTTTCGGCGATATCGAAGACGGCTACTGCATGCTCGACCCGATCAAGGTCTCGGTGCTCAGCCCGGGCATGGGCGACGACGGCAAGCTGCTGGAGTCGGGCATCCCGGCCTGCGTGCTCAGCGCGTACCTGGAGCACCAGGGCATCGTGGTCGAGAAAACCACCGATTTCACCCTGCTGTTCCTGTTCTCCATCGGCATCACCAAGGGCAAATGGGGCACGCTGGTCAACTCGCTGCTCGACTTCAAGCGCGACTACGATCACAACCTCGAACTGGAACTGTGCCTGCCGGAACTGCTGGTGGCCAACCAGAGCCGCTACGCCGGCATGGGTCTGAAAGACCTGGCAGACGAAATATTCGCCGCGATGAAACAGCACAAGACCACCGCGAGCATGGCCCAGGCTTTCGGCACGCTGCCCAAAGCGGTGTTCAGCCCGGTGCAGGCCTACGAGAAGCTGGTGCGCAACGACATCGAACGGGTCACCCTGGAAGAAGCCGCCGGCCGCATCGCCGCCACCGGCATCGTGCCGTATCCGCCGGGCATTCCGTTGCTGATGCCGGGCGAGAACGCAGGCCCGGCGGACGGGCCGCTGCTGGCGTATCTGAAGGCGCTTGAGGCGTTCGACAGATCCTTCCCGGGGTTCACCCATGACACCCACGGGATCGAAGCCGAGGGCGGGGTTTATCGGATGTTGGTTCTCAAATGAGATAGGCGACTCAACACAAAACCAATGTGGGAGCGGGCTTGCTCGCGAATGCGCCGTGTCAGTCGACATCA
>NZ_JBSVXG010000346.1:0-4375 GCF_054070595.1 Pseudomonas sp. SDO55104_S430
GGACGCCGGGACACCGCAGGGTCTCAGGTTTCCCGCGTTATCGTTGACGTCCATCGCGAGCGTGCTCGCTCCTACAGGTTTGCGAATTTCAGGAGTGCGCGCAGGTGCTCGCCGTCGGGTTGGGCCAGATCATCCAGCACCGCAAAATGGTGACATCCCGCAACCTCGATCAAGCTCACCACCTGCCCGGCCTCACGACAGGCAGCGGCGTACTCCCGCGAATGCCGAATCAACTCCGGCAACTCATCCCCTCCTACCGTCACCAGCAGCGGCGCACCGTCGCCGATCAGCCGTTGCGGGCTGTAGCGGCGGATCTCTTCTGCGCTCAGCTGCAACTTGTCGTTCAGCCAGCAGCGGCTGATGGGGTCGAGCTCCATCAGGCCGCTGATCGGCATGGCCAGGGACAGCAGCGGATGTTGGCGATGCAGCGCGGTCAGGTGGCCGCCCGCCGAGTGCCCGCAGAGCACCACCTGTGGGCCGATGTTCAAGGCTTCTCGGTGCGCCATTAAATAGTCCAGCGCCTTGCCGATCTGGCCGACAATGGTGCCCATGCTCGCCTCGGGCGCCAGGGTGTACTCCAGCAGGCCGACATTGAAGCCGGCCCCGATCAGGCCCTCAGCGATGAAGGCATAGTCGTCCTTGTCCGAGGCCTGCCAGTAGCCTCCGTGGATGAACAACAGCGTCGGCGCTCCGGCCTTCGCCTGGGCGTACCAGTCGAAGCGCTCGCGCAGCGCGTTGCCGTAAGCCACGTCTCGCTGCCAGGCATGACGGGCATAGGTCTCGGCACTGCGCTGGCGAAAGCCCTGCATGATCTGCGGGAAATTCCCCACCGCCGCCACGTTGTTGTAAGCCTGATTCAGGTCCATGACGGCTCACACTCCCAGGTAGCGTTGTGACAGTTCCGGTTGCGCCGCCAGCTCCTGCGGCGTCCCGTCCCAGACCTGCCGGCCCTTCTCGATGATGTGGTGACGGTCGACCACCCGCGCCATTTCCTTGAGGTTCTTGTCGATCACCAGAATCGTCTCGCCCTCGGCCTTGAGGGTCGCCAGGCAACTCCAGATCTGTTCGCGAATGATCGGCGCCAGGCCTTCGGTGGCTTCGTCGAGAATCAACAGGCTGGGGTTGGTCAGAAGCGCGCGTCCGACCACCAGCATCTGCTGCTCGCCACCGGACAAGGTGCGCGACAGCTGGTCCTGGCGCTCGAGCAAACGCGGGAACAGTTCATAGACGCGTTCCAGATCCCACTTGCCCTTGGTGGCGGTGGCCAGCAGGTTTTCCCGCACGCTCAGGGTGCCGAATGCCCGGCGACCTTCCGGCACTAACCCCAAGCCCGCCTTGGCAATGCGATAGGGCGCCGCGCCGCGCATTTCCGTGCCGTTGATGCGGATGCTGCCGGCGCTGGGCTTGAGCAGACCCATGATCGACTTGACCGTGGTGGTCTTGCCCATGCCGTTGCGGCCGATCAGCGACACCACCTGGCCCTGTTCGATACTCAGGTGCATGTCGAACAACACCTGGCTCAAGCCATAGCCCGCTTTCAAACCCTGAACTTCAAGCATGTTCTTCTCCCAGGTAAGCGGCCCGCACCTGCGGGTCGTTGCGCACTTGTTCGACGCTGCCGGTCAGCACGGTCTGGCCGTAGACCAGCACGGTGATGCGGTCGGCAAGGGCAAACACCGCGTCCATGTCGTGCTCCACCAGCAGGATTGCGTAGCGGCCCTTGAGACTGTGCAGCAGTTCGGTCATGCGCGCCGACTCGTCGGCCCCCATCCCGGCCATCGGCTCATCGAGCAGCAGCACCGAGGCTTCCTGCGCCAGTGCCAGGGCGATTTCCAGTTGCCGCCGTTCACCGTGGGACAGCTCATTGACCGGATCCTGCGCGCGAGGACCCAGGCCCACTTGCTGCAGGTAGCCCAGCGCAGGCTCCAGCAGGCGGGTGTCGCGGCTCAGCGGGCGCCACATGCCGAACGCCTTGCCTTCGCGGGCGGCGATGGCCAGGGCGACGTTCTCCTGCAGGGTGAATTCGGTGTACAGCTGGCTGACCTGAAACGCCCGAGCCAGGCCCAGGCGAGGGCGCTGCCAAGCCGGCACGCGGGTAATGTCCTGACCGTTGAGAAAAATCTGGCCGCGGTCGGGAAAAATCTCTCCGGCGATCTGCGCGATCAGCGTGGACTTGCCCGCGCCGTTCGGGCCGATGATGGCGTGCAGCTCGCCCTTGGCGAGTTCCAGGCTGGCGCCATTGGTGGCTTTCACCGCACCGAAGGCCTTGTGCAGATCGCGAATCGACAGTTGTGCGCTCATGGGCGGGCCTCCACGGCGGCGTTCGACGGGAGGGCGGCGATCTTCGGTTTACGTTGCAACAAGCTCAGCAGCAAACCGTAGACGCCTTTCTTGCCGAACAGCACCACCAGCAACAGCAGTGGCCCGAAGATCAGCATCCAGTGTTCGGTCCACTGGCTCAGCACCTGCTCCAGACCCAGGTAGGTGGCTGCACCCAGCAGCGGGCCGAGCAGGGTGCCGACGCCGCCGAGGATGACCATCGCCATCAGCTCGCCGGACTTGTGCCAGGCGCCCATGTCGGGGCTGACGAACAGCGCGTAGTTGGCCCACAGAATCCCCGCCAGTCCACCACCGGTGCCGGCGATCACGAAGGCCGTCAGGCGAAAGCGCAAGGGCTTGAGGCCCAGACTGACACTGCGCCGCTCACTCTGTTTGAGCCCGCGCAAGACGAAGCCGAACCGCGAATTGACCAGTCGCCGGCACAGCAGCAGCCAGCCGGCCAGTAACGCTACGCACAGGTAGTAGAAATGGTTGGCATCTCCCAGATCCAGGGCGCCGAAGGTATTGCGTTCGTTGAGCAGGATCCCGTCATCGCCGCCATACAGCGACAGCGAACCGAGCACGAAGTAGAGCATCTGGCCGAAGGCGAGGGTGATCATGATGAACTGCACGCCGCTGGTGCGCAGCGACAGGTAACCCACCAACAGCGAGAACAGCGCGCACACCAGCAGCGCCAGCGGCCACACCACCAGCGCGCTGTTGCTGCCGTCCCAGCCCCACAGCGGCATGCCCTGGGAGGTGTGAAAGGCAATGACGCCAACGATGTAGCCGCCCAGGCCGAAGAACGCGGCATGGCCGAAGCTGACCATGGCGCCGTAGCCAATCAACAGGTCCAGGCTGATGGCCGCCATGCCGTAGATGGCAAGGCGGGTGAAGAAGCTGACAAGATAGGGCTCGTGCAGCCAGTGGGCCAATAGCGGCATGCAGGCGAAAGTCGCCAGGCACGCAAGGTCAATGATGAGGCGTGGTGACATGACGTTCTCCTCAGGCTCGGGCCGGCAGCAGGCCGCGCGGACGCACCAGCAGCACCAGGGCCATGACGATGTAGGCGCTGGCGGAAATCAGCCCGGCGCTCAGGGTGCCGCTGGTTTCGCTGGGCAGCAGTTGATCCAGCAGCGGCGGAATGTAGGCGCGGCCCAGGCTGTCGACCATGCCGATCAGCAAGGCCCCCACCAGCGCGCCGCGCACCGAGCCGACACCGCCGACGACGATGACCACGAAGGTGGTGATCAGGATCTTCTCGCCCATGCCGATCTCCACCGACAGCAGCGGTGCCGCCATGAATCCGGCCAGCCCGCACAGCACACAACCGAAGACGAACACCAGGGTGTACAGACGGGCGATGTTGACGCCCAGCGCGCCGACCATTTCGTGATCGTCGGCCCCGGCACGGATCAACATGCCCAGGCGTGTGTGATTGATCAGCAGCCACATGCCCACCGCCACCAGCAATCCGGCACCGATGAACAGCAGCCGACTGACCGGGTACATCAGCCCCGGCAGCACTTCGACAAAGCTTGAATACCATTCGGGGGTGGGCATCGCCGGCGGGCTGCGACCGAAGATCAGGGTCAGCAGTTCGTTGCTGAAAAACACCACGGCCAGGGTCGCGAGCACCTGGTCCAGGTGATCGCGTTTGTAGAGGCGGCGCATGATCGAGGTTTCGATCAGCGCGCCGTAACAGGCCGAGCCGATCAGCGCAGCCAGGCCACCGAGCCAGAACGAACCGGTGGCCATGGCGGTGTAGGCGGCGCAGAACGCACCGACCATGTAAAAGGCACCGTGGGCGAGGTTGATCACGCCCATGATGCCGAAAATCAGGGTCAGGCCTGAGGCCAGCAGAAACAGCAGGGCGCTGTATTGCAGGCCATTGAGAATCTGTTCGAGCAATAGCATTTCAGCGTTCCTCATGAAAAGGCCGATTCATAACCCTGTAGGCGCGAGGCATTGCCCAATGCCAGTCATTCGAGTCGAACACATACCTGTGGCGAGGGGGCTTGCCCCCGTTGGACTGCGCAGCAGTCCCATTTTTTGG
>NZ_JBSVXG010000347.1:0-4280 GCF_054070595.1 Pseudomonas sp. SDO55104_S430
CTACAGGTTCAAACCATGCGATTTTTTGTAGGAGCGAGGCTTGCCCGCGAAGAGGCCGGTGAAGGCAGCAAAGATCTACTGCCCAGACCGCGACGGCAGCAGCTTCAACGTACTGCGCGTATTCGCCGTCACCTCTTCATCATTCAGATGCGCCTGGAAATAAACCCCCTCGATATACGCCTCCGCCTGATCGTCATAGTGCCTGTCGAACAACACCCCGCTCTGACCCACCGGATTGACGGTCAGACTGTGGGTCGGGTCGGCGAAGTCGATCAGGCGTCGGGTCGATGGGCCGTAGGTCACCGGCCAAGGCGCCGGGCCGATTTTCGCCGAGAGGTTGTTCGGCACTTCATGGCTGCCGGGTGCGGCGAAGGGGCCGACGTTGAACAGCCTGTCCAGCGGCTTTTGCTGGCCCAGCGGATGGCCGTGGGTGAGGGTGTGCGCTTGGCCCCACTGCCATTGCGTGAAGTCCGTGCCGAGGGTGGTCTTGAGATGGGCGATGCTCGCTTGCCAGGCTGCCTTGACCGTATCGGCGCGGGTCTCCTTGCCCAGGGTGTTGCGGTTGTCCCACCAAGGTGAATCCGGATTCGCCGCCAGACGCGGCAACGCAGCATCGATCACCCGGGTCGAGAGCAGGGTTTCGAAAAACTGATCGCCCAACTCATCGTGCATCGCCGCATCCGCCAGATTGAACAGGAACTGGTTGAACACCGTGCCGTTGACCGAGTCGAGCGGGTAATCACCCTTCCAGATCGCCAACTGCTCCACCAGTTTCAGCTCGGCGGGATCACTCACCACGCTGCGCAACACTGGAATCAGCGGTGCCAGCAACCGCGGCCCGTAGCCGGTGGTGGTGCCCAGTTGCAGGGCCTGGCTGGATTCCAGATTCCATTTGACGTTCTTGTCGCCCAACTGATGGTTGAGCTGCTGACCACGGTCGGCCAGGTTGTAGTAACCGGGGATCTCGATGCCCGTCGGCGACACGGGCTGGAAGTTGGCCGAGACGATGTAGCCCCGCGCCGGGTTTTCTTCCTGGGGGTTGGCGCTGAATGGATAGAAACCGTCCTTGTCAGCGTCGTTGGTGCTGCCGTCAAGAATGAACCACGGACTCACACCCGCCGGACGTTTTGGCAGCTGCGCTGCGGCCCACCAGCCGATGTCGCCCTTGGCATTGGCCCAGACCACGTTCAGGCCCGGCGCCTGGATTTTTGCGGCGGCGGTTCGGGCCTTGACCAGGGTGTCGGCGCGGTTGAGCTGGTAGAAGCCTTCGAGAATCGGGTTCTGGGTTTCGAGAAACGCCCACCACATGGCGATCGGCGTCTTGCCGACGCTGTTGCCCAGCGCATCGTTGACGATCGGACCGTGGGGCGACTGGCGCAACTTCAGGGTCACCGGCTCCTGGCCCTTCACCGCGATCTGCTGTTCGCTGGTCACCATGTCGACCCATTTGCCGCGATACCAGACCTGATTCGGATTGTCGGGGTTGACCTTCTCGGCGATCAGATCGAGGTCGTCGTTCTGGAACATGGTGATGCTCCAGCCGAAATCCCGGTTCATGCCCAGCGAGGCGAACGGCATCAGCGCCTGATAGTGCCCATAGAGTTCGAAGCCGGGCGAGGTGAGGTGCGCCTCGTACCACACCGACGGCGCGGAGAAGCGGATATGCGGATCACCCGCCAGCAGCGGCTTGCCGCTTTTGGTGCGGCTGCCGGAAACAGCCCAGGCGTTGCTGCCCTCGAACTGCGGCAGGCCATTGTCGGCCAGGGCCTGTTCGCTTAGGCGGGCGAGGGCGTTGAGGTCTTTCCAGTCGACACTGGCCAACGCAGGCGCGGTGCTGCTGTCGTGGTTGCTCAGCACGCCCTTGGGTTGCCATTCGAGATCGAACACGTTCAGGTAGTCGGCGCCCAGTTGATCGCGCACGAAGGTCAGCAGCGGTTCGGTACGGAAGGCCGCGGCGAAGCTGTAGGCCATGTAGCCGGCGATGCTGATGGTGTCCTGTGCGGTGAACGGGCGTTTGGGAATGCCCAGCACATCGAACTCCATGGGCTTGGCGTGGCTGTCCTGATACTGGTTGATGCCATCCAGATAGGCCTGCATGGCGATGAAGGTGGGGGAGTTCTTGTCGAGATTCGCCAGATAGGTTTCGGCGCGTTCGCGAATGCGCAGGCTGCGCATGAGCTTGTCGGTGTCCAGCAGTTTCGGGCCGAGCACTTCGGCCAGCTCGCCACGGGCCAGGCGTCGCAGCACTTCCATCTGGAACAGCCGGTCCTGGGCGTGGACGTAACCCAGGGCGCGGTACAGGTCGGGTTCGTTTACGGCGCGGATGTGCGGTACGCCGCGCTCGTCGTAGCGCACGGTGACCGAGCCTTGCAGGTGTTGCAGTTCCACCATGCCCTGACGTGTCGGTTGCTTGCTGTAGAGGTAGCCGCCGGCTCCTGCGGCGAGCGCGGCGATCAGCAATCCGAGAACGGTCAGGCTACGTTTCATGGTGACTCCTTGTTGTTATGGGTGGCAGCTGTTCCCTGAAGCCATTGTTTAACACGGAGTACGCGAGGGCTGCATCGCCCGTAGGAGGGATTCGTTTGCAGCGTTTTGCTCTAACGAGCGGTATCCACCGGCCAAGGGCAGTAACACCCCACCGCAAGTGTGTGCGTGGCACTCACCGGGCGGCCTTCGTTCAGCGCCTTGAGGATCGGCTCGATAAAGCTGTTGCTGGAATTGCAGGTCAGGCCTTCGCTGTACGGGCCGAAGTACGCCAGCTTGCCGCTGCGATCCCAGATCGCCACGGCGGGGCTGGCGGGGACCTGCTCGGAGCCGGGCAGCACGTTGAGGGTTTTCAGGTTGCTCAGGGTGCTGGGCAATGCACCGTGGCTGCCGGGTTTCTGCACCGAATAGAATTCGACGCCTTGCGGTCCGTATTGCTCGACCAGTTCGCTCAGGTGCTGTTGATTGCCGACGTTGCACGGGCAGGCCGGGTCCCAGAAGTGCACGAGGCGGATCGCGCCGGGGCCGGCGAGGGTATCGGGCAGGCGCAGCGGGTCGCCGGAGAACAGCGCCGTGTGCTCGCTGAACGCGCGCACGTAACGCCCCTGAAACCAGTCATAAGCCGCCCACAGAACACCCGCACACATCAGGGCAAGCAAGCTGATAAACAGGGTGGCGCGCAGCGGCGATCGCATGGGTTCAATCCTCGAAGGTCGGCTAGCTTGCCATGCTTGCCGCGACAGATGAATATCGCAGCTCAATCAAGTCCGTTTTGCGCTCTGGAATCGCCCATGTCTGCCACCTTCGACCCTGACCAACTTCGCGCCAGCCTGCGGCCCTTGGCCGAGGGGCAGCCGCTGTCCGCCCAGGCGCAGGCCTATCAGCGGTTTTACGGGTTGGATTTTTCCTCGCGCAACGTCAGCAGCCGGCTGGGCCGTTTCCAGGTCGACGGTTATGAGCTGGTCAGCCAGGTCTGGTTATCCGAGCGGCCGAAGGCGACGCTCTTCATGCTTCACGGTTTCTACGACCACACCGGTCTCTACCGGCATGTGATCGAGTGGGCGCTTGAGCAGGGCTTTGCGGTGATTGCCTGTGATTTGCCGGGGCATGGATTGTCCAGTGGCGAGCGGGCGAGCATCAGGGATTTCGCCGAGTATCAGGACAGTCTGCAAGGGTTGTTTGCTGAAGCGAAGTCGCTGGATCTGCCGCAACCGTGGCACTTGTGCGGGCAGAGTACCGGCGGGGCGATCGTGATCGATCATGTGCTCAATGCCGGTACGGACAGTCCGGCCCAAGGTCAGGTGATTCTGCTGGCGCCGCTGGTAAGGCCGCGGGACTGGGGTTGGTCGCAGGTCAGTTATTACCTGCTCAAACCTTTCGTCAGAGGCATCGCCCGGCGCTTCAGCGAGAACTCCAACGATCCGGATTTCCTGCCGTTCCTTCAGGCCGACCCGCTGCAAGCGCGACGCCTGCCGACGGCCTGGGTCGGCGCACTGTCACGGTGGATCAAGCACATCGAGGCCGCACCGCGCAGCCAGCGGCAGCCGTTGATCGTGCAAGGGCAGGCGGATATGACCGTGGATTGGCGGCACAACCTTGAAGTGTTGAAAGCCAAGTTCGATCGCCCGCAAGTGCTGATGTTGCCGGAGGGGCGGCATCATTTGGCGAATGAAACCCTGGCGATGCGGGGGGAGTACTTCGGGTTTTTGAGCAAGCGGATCAAGGGCAGGAATGTGTAGCGGCAGTGAGGGCCTCATCGCGAGCAGGCTCGCTCCCACAATGGATCTGTTTGCACC
>NZ_JBSVXG010000348.1:0-4201 GCF_054070595.1 Pseudomonas sp. SDO55104_S430
CAGGGGGGGGAGGGGGTGTCCTCGAAAGGATGGGGGATCGACCAACATTGTTGCCGACTGACACGACGCCTTCGCGAGCAAGCCCGCTCCCACATTTGGATCAGCGGTGTGTTCGAAATTTTCGTTCACACCGCTTCCACTTACTCCCTCGACTCAACCCCCAACTCATCCCACACCGACTCCGCCAGGTGGAACGTGGCATTGGCCGCCGGAATCCCGCAGTAGATCGCGCTCTGCATGATCACTTCCTTGATCTCCCCACGGCTCACCCCATTGTTGGCGGCGGCACGCAGGTGCAGTTTGAGTTCGCCTTCGCGGTTCATGCCGATCAGCATGGCGATGGTGATCAGACTGCGGGTGTGGCGCGGCAGGCCCGGGCGGGTCCAGATGTCGCCCCAGGCGTGACGGGTGATCATCTCCTGGAACTCCGAGTTGAACTCGGTCAGGGTGCTCAGGCTGCGGTCGACGTGAGCATCGCTCAATACTTCGCGGCGGACCTTCAGACCTTCGTCATAGCGTTGTTTCTCGTCCACGAAATATCCCTCAACGCGCCGTCAGGAAGGCCAGGACGCGTTCGCTGAACGCGGCGTCGGCCTGAACGTTGGACAGGTGCGCGGCGTAGAACTCGGCGTACTCGGAACCGGCCACGTGCTCCTGAATGAAGTGCCCGCCAGACGGTGGCGTCACGGCGTCTTCAGTACCGGCAATCACCAGCAGCGGCGCCTTGATCGCCGACAGCTGATCGCGGAAATCGGCATCGCGCACGGCCGCGCAGTTGGCCGCATAACCTTGCGGTGATGTGGCCGCCAGCATGTCGGTAATGCGCTTGGCCGACGCAGGATTGGCCGCCGAGAAATCCGGGGTGAACCAGCGCGCGATCGACGCATCACGAAGCGCCACCATGGCCGCCGCACCGTCACGCAGGACGGTTTCGATACGTGGGTTCCACACCGACGGATCGGCGATCTTCGCTGCAGTGTTGCAGACGATCAGCTTGTTCAGACGCTCGCCGGCATTGATGCCCAGCCACTGGCCGATCAGGCCGCCCATGGACAGCCCGCAGAAATGCGCGCGCTCGATGTGCAGGGCGTCCAGCAGCGCCAGCACGTCGTGGCCCAACTGCTCGATGGTGTAAGGCCCCGGGGTCACCAGGGACTTGCCGTGGCCGCGGGTGTCGAAACGCAGCACGCGAAAATGCTCGCTGAACGCCGCAATCTGCGCGCCCCACATGTGCAGGTCGGTGCCCAGGGAGTTGGACAGCACCAGTACCGGCGCATCAACCGGACCATCGAGTTGGTAATGCAGTTCGCCATCGGCGAGTTGTACGAAAGCCACAGCAATCTCCTTCAGGCAGTCAATGCAGAATGTTCAGCCACCGCTCGCTCGACCCAGGTACGGGCCTGGCCGAGGTAATGGGCGGGGTCCAGCAGATGATCGAGTTCGGCCGCCGACAGCTCGGCGGTCACTTGCGGCTCGTCGCCGAGCACCGCGCGCAGATGGCGCTGTTCGGCCACGGCGCGTTTGCAGCATTGCTCCAGCAGATGATGCGCGGTGTCGCGCCCTACCCGCTGCGCCAGGACGATGCTCACCGCTTCGGCGAGCACCAGGCCCTGGGTCAGGTCGAGGTTGCGCGCCATGCGTTCGGCATCCACTTCCAGGCCGGCGGTCACCAGCAACGCCTGCTTGAGGCTGCCGGATACCAGGCAGCAGATTTCCGGCAGGGTTTCCCACTCGGCGTGCCACAGGCCCAGGCTGCGCTCGTGCTCCTGGGGCATGGCGCTGAACAGGGTCGACAGCAGACCGGGAACGCGGGTCGCCGCGCCGATCAGCACCGCAGCACCCACCGGGTTGCGTTTGTGCGGCATGGTCGAGGAACCGCCCTTGCCCGGTGCCGAAGGCTCGAACACCTCACCGGCTTCGGTTTGCATCAACAGGCTGATGTCGCGACCGAGTTTGCCGAGACTGCCGGCGATCAAGCCAAGCACCGAGCCGAACTCCACCAGCCGATCACGTTGGGTGTGCCAAGGCTGATCGGGCAAGGTCAGTTGCAACTCTTCAGCGAGCGCTTGGGCGATTGGCATTGCCTTGTCACCGAGAGCCGCGAGAGTCCCGGAGGCGCCGCCGAATTGCAGCACCAGCAGGCGCGGCTTGAGTTCTTGCAGGCGTTGACGGCTGCGGGTCACCGCCCCCAGCCAGCCGGCGATCTTCATGCCGAGGGTCACCGGCGTCGCATGCTGCAGCCAGGTACGCCCGGCCAGCGGTGTCGCCGCATAGCGCTGGGCCTGTGCCGCGAGAGTTTGCCCCAGTTGCGCCAGATCGCTGTCGATCAGCTCCAGCGCCTGGCGCAGTTGCAGCACCAGACCGCTGTCCATCACGTCCTGGCTGGTCGCGCCCAAATGCACATAACGTTCGGCTTCGGCATCGTTGCCCGCGATCAGCTTGCCCAGTGCCTTGACCAGCGGAATCGCCGAGTTGCCGGCAATGGCGATCGCTTCGCCAAGGGCGGCAAAGTCGAAATGCCCGGCCTGGCAGGCAGCTTCGATGGGAGCCACGGCGCTTTGCGGAATCAGCCCGACCCGTGCTTCGGCCCGGGCCAGCGCCGCTTCGAAATCGAGCATGGCCTGAACCCGGCCTTGATCGCTGAACACGTCACGCATATCGCGGGCAGTGAAATAGGCATCGAACAATTGATTGCCCGGTCGCTGGTTCATAAACAGTCCCTGGAGGCGCGGGCCGTGAGGCCCGCGTAAAGATCAAAGGTCGTGGTGCAGGTACTTGGCCTGTTTCGGCAGACGCAGGCTGAAGAGGAAGGCAATCGCCATCATCACGGTCACGTACCAGTAGAAAGAGTTTTCCATACCGCCGGCCTTGAGGCTCAAGGCCACGTATTCCGCCGAGCCACCGAAGATCGCGTTCGCCACCGCATACGCCAGGCCCACACCCAGTGCGCGCACTTCCGGCGGGAACATTTCGGCTTTTACCAGGCCGCTGATCGAGGTGTAGAAACTGACGATCGCCAGGGCCAGGGTGATCAGCACGAAGGCCACGAACGGACTGCTGACACTTTTAAGGCTGAGCAAAATCGGCACTGTGCACAACGTCCCGAGGGCACCGAACCAGAGCATCGAGTTACGCCGGCCGATCTTGTCGGCGAGCATGCCGAAAAGCGGCTGCATGCACATATAGAGAAAAAGCGCGCCGGTCATGATGTAACTGGCGGTCTTCGCATGCATGCCAGCAGTGTTCACGAGGTACTTCTGCATGTAAGTGGTGAAGGTGTAGAAAATCAGTGAGCCACCGGCGGTGTAACCCAGCACGGTGATGAACGCCGCCTTGTGATCACGAAATAGCGCGCTGATGCTGCCGGCGTCCTTGTTTTCGCGCATTTCCTTGCTGGTGGTTTCTTTGAGCGAACGACGAAGAAACAGCGAAATCAGTGCTGCACAGGCACCTACTACAAATGGAATCCGCCAGCCGTAGGCACGCAGCTCATCCTCGGAGAGGAACTGCTGCAGGATCACCACCACCAACACTGCCAGCAGCTGCCCGCCGATTAGAGTCACGTACTGGAACGAGGCGAAGAAACCGCGCTGCCCCTTGAGGGCGACTTCGCTCATGTAGGTCGCGGTGGTGCCGTATTCGCCACCCACCGACAGGCCCTGGAGCAGACGGGCGAACAGCAGCAGGACCGGCGCCCACACCCCGATGCTGTTGTAGGTCGGCAGGCACGCGATGAGCAGTGAGCCGAAACACATCATCAGAATCGAGATCAACATCGAATTCTTGCGCCCGTGCTTATCCGCGACACGGCCGAAGATCCAGCCGCCAATCGGTCGCATCAGGAAGCCGGCGGCGAACACGCCCGCGGTATTGACCAGCTGGACCGTGGGGTTGTCGGACGGGAAGAAAGCCGGCGCGAAATAGATCGCGCAGAAGGCGTAGACGTAAAAGTCGAACCATTCGACCAGGTTGCCGGACGAGGCGCCGACAATCGCGAAGATCCGTTTGCTGCGCTCTTCGCCGGTATATAGGGCTGTAGTAGCAGTTGGGGTTGTCATTGTTTTTCACTCAATGGGGACAGTGAGAGTCTAGACATACTTTGCAACAGTCCCGTTCCACAATTGGCTCAGCGGTGCATGCAACCCTTGTGGGAGCGGGCTTGCTCGCGAAGGCGTCGTGTCAGTCGACAGCGATGCTGCCT
>NZ_JBSVXG010000349.1:0-4168 GCF_054070595.1 Pseudomonas sp. SDO55104_S430
GGCTCAAGTTGCACTGACACGGTCCAGTGTGGGAGCGGGCTTGCTCGCGAAAGCGCCCGAAAATTCACCACAACACTCGGCGCCCTACTCATAGCCCTGATCAGCACAACCACCCTGGCCGCCGAACCCGAACTCCGAGTTCAGGCCCGAGTACAACCCGCTTCCCCCATGGTCGGCAGTGTGGTCGAACTGCAACTCGACATCCTCACCGACACCTGGTTCACCGACGCCCCCACCCTGCCCGACCTCAAGCTGCCCGGCGCCCTGGTAATGCCGCCCGACGGCCATGCCGAGCACCTGAACCAGACCGCCGACGGCAAATCCTTGAGCGGCATGCGCTACCGCTACCTGATCACGCCGAATCTGGCCCAGAACTTCGACATCCCGGCGCTGACCGTTCAAGCCAAACCCGGCCAGGCCACCACCGAACTCAGCGCGCAAACCCAGCCGCTGCATTTCACGACAACACAACCGCCTGGCTTCAAACCAGGTGAACCGGTGCTGGTGGCGCAAGGGCTGCGTTTCACCCAAAACCTCATCAAGCCACAAACGGCGCTGAAAGCCGGCGACAGCATCACCCGTGAACTGACGCTCCAGGCGGACGGTGCGCTCGCCATGTCGCTCCCAACGCCCGCATCGACCGACGTCAGCGGACTGAGTCGCTACCCGAAAAACCCGCAAGTCACCAGCCTGGACGACGGTCGCGGCCATTTCACCGGCGGCCAGCGCATCGACAGCGTGACCTACCGCATCGACCGCGAAGGCCACTACACCCTGCCCGCCATCGAACTCAAATGGTGGGACGCCGGCAGCCAGCAATCCCGTACCGCACAAGTGCCTGCGGTCGAGTTCGATGCTGTGGCCAACAGCACCTACAAACCCGTGTTCTCGATCGCAGAAGACCTGAAAAAACTCGGCCGGCAACAATCACTGCATCTGTCGAGGTCTGTGCTGGGCCTGCTCGCGCTATTGCTTGGCGTGGCGCTGCTGGTCTGGTTCGCCCGCCCATTCATCCATCGTGCTTACCTCGACTGGCAGGCCAAACGCCGCGCCCGTCATGCCGCATGGCTTGAATCCGCCGACTACGCCTGGCAGCAGATTCCCGCGCAGATCGAAGGCCAGCCGCCGCAATTGAGCGCGCTGTATCTGTGGACGCGCCGCAGCGGCAAGGGCCTGCAACTCACCGGCCTCGGCCCGCGACTGCAAACCCTGTTACGTGCCTGTTACAGCCGTGAGCCAACCGGAGATCAGGCGCTGCGCCAGTTCGGGAAATCCTTGACTACGCTGCATAGTCAGTCCGAACAAAACAAGGAATCAGTCGCACCAGCACTTCTACCTCTCAACCCTGTTCGCGAGAAGGATCTGTGATCATGACGCCGCCATTATTACGCCAGCTTCACGGATTCAAGTTTCTGCTGACCTTGGCCCTGAGCCTGCCCTTGCTAGTCCAGGCCGCCGAGCCGCTGCCATCCTGGAACGACAGTCCGTCGAAGAAGAGCATCATCGAATTCGTCCAGGCAGTGACCGATCAATCCAGCATGGACTTCGTCAGACCCGAAGAGCGCATCGCCGTATTCGACAATGACGGTACGCTGTGGAGCGAGCAGCCGATGTACTTCGAGTTCCTGTTTGCCCTGGACGAGGTCAAGCGCAATGCCGCGCAGCATCCGGAATGGAAAACCACCCAGCCATTCAAGGCGGTGCTTGAAGACGACCACCAGGCCCTGGCCGCGAGCGGCATGGATGGCCTGATGAAAATTTTCGCCGCCACCCACGGCGGCATGACCACCGAAGCCTTCGACGACTACGCCAAGACCTGGCTGAGCAAGGCCCGTCACCCGAAAACCGGCAAGCCCTATACCGAAATGATCTTCCAGCCGATGCTGGAAATGCTCGACTACCTGCGCAGCCAGGACTTCAAGACGTACATCGTCTCAGGCGGCGAAACCGGCTTCATGCGCGCCTTCGCCGAGAAGGTTTACGGCGTTCCACCCGAGCAGGTGATCGGCACCACGTTCGTCACCACCTTCGATTACAAGGATGGCAAGGCTTCGATCCTGCGTACGCAAAAACTGGCGCACAACGATGACGGTCCGGGCAAGCCGGTCAGCATCGAAGCGGTGATCGGGCGCCGTCCGATTCTCGCCTTCGGCAACTCCGACGGCGACCTGCAGATGCTCCAGTGGACCGCGGCCGGCACCGGCAAGCGCTTCATGGGGCTGGTGCATCACACCGACGCCAAACGTGAATGGGCCTACGACCGACAGTCCCAGGTGGGTCGCCTGGACAAGGCTCTGGATGAAGCGAACAAACGTGGCTGGACCGTCGTGGACATGGCTGCCGAATGGCGCCGGATCTACCCGTTCGATGCCACAACCGGGCAAGTGCAGTAAGCAAGCGTAGGCAGGACCGCAATGAACGGTTGTCGCATCAAGCGACGCAAATGAGTCAAAGGAGCAAGTCATATGACTGGCATACGCAAGTGGATACCGAAGGCGGCCTTGTTGGCGGCTTCGGTGATGGCGTTCTCGGCTGCCGCCGGGGCCGCCGACAAGCCCAACATCCTCGTGATCTTCGGCGATGACATCGGCCAGACCAACATCAGTGCCTATTCCATGGGCGTGGTCGGCTACAAGACCCCCAACATCGACCGCATTGCCAAGGAAGGCATGATGTTCACCGACTATTACGCGGAGAACAGCTGCACGGCGGGACGCTCGACCTTCATTACCGGGCAATCGGCGCTGCGCACGGGCCTTTCCAAAGTGGGCATGCCCGGCGTACCGGTTGGCCTGCAGGCGCGGGACGTGACCATCGCCCAGGCGCTCAAGGCCCACGGCTATGCAACAGGCCAGTTCGGCAAGAACCACCTGGGGGACAAGGACGAGTACCTGCCTACCAATCATGGTTTCGACGAGTTCTTCGGCAACCTGTACCACCTCAATGCCGAAGAGGAGCCGGAGCGTCCGTATTGGCCGAAAGATGATGCCGCCTTCGTCAAGGCGGCTTCGCCTCGTGGCGTGATCCACAGCTTCGCCGACGGCAAGATCGAAGACACCGGTCCCCTGAACAAGAAACGCATGGAGACCATCGACGACGAGACTACCGCGGCCGCCCAGGCGTTTATCGACAAACAGGTCAAGGCGGACAAACCGTTCTTCGTCTGGATGAACACCACCCGCATGCACGCCTTCACCCATGTGCGTGAATCCATGCAGGGCCAGAGCGGCATGGTCGGCAACGAGTATGCCGACGGCATGCTCGAGCACGATGGCGACGTCGGCAAGTTGCTCAAGACCCTGGACGACCTGAAGGTCACCGACAACACCATCGTGGTCTACACCACCGACAACGGCCCGAACCAGTGGTCCTGGCCGGATGCGGCGACCACGCCGTTCCGCAACGAGAAAAACTCCAACTGGGAAGGTGCTTACCGTGTGCCGGCGATGATCCGCTGGCCTGGCAAGATCAAGCCGGGTGAAGTGTCCACCCAGATGTTCTCCGGGATGGACTGGTTCCCGACCTTGCTGGCGGCCGTCGGTGATACCGACATCAAGGATCGCCTGCTCAAGGGCGCCGACGTCGGCGGGAAGAACTTCAAGGTGCATCTGGACGGTTTCAACCAGCTCGATTACCTGACTGGCAAAACCGACAAGAGCGCGCGCAACGAGTTCTACTACTTCAACGACGATGGCGAACTGGTGAGCATGCGCTACAACGATTGGAAGCTGGTTTTCTGCGAACAGCGGGCACCGGGTGGCTTCAAGGTCTGGAGCGAACCGTTTACCTGCCTGCGGGTGCCGAAGCTGTTCAATCTGCGCATGGACCCCTACGAGCGTGCCGACGTAGTGTCCGATCAATACTTTGACTGGCTGGCGAAGAACGACTATCTGCTGTTTGACGGTATCCGCAGATCGGCGGCCTTCCTGCAGACCTTCGTCGATTACCCGCCAAGCCAACGCCCGGCGAGCTTCAGCATCGACCAGATCCGCGCAGACGTTGACAAGAAAATCGAAGAGAAAATGAAAGCTGCGAAGTAACACTGCTTGACCGCCGCTCGCCTTCGTTGGCGAGCGGCCCTATTTGCAACTTGGGACCGTGTTGGCCCCAATCGCGGGCAAGCCCGCTCCCACAAGGTTTTGGTTGTACCGCAGAACCAGTGTGGGAG
>NZ_JBSVXG010000350.1:0-4147 GCF_054070595.1 Pseudomonas sp. SDO55104_S430
GGTGGTTGTCGCGGCATGGTTGATTTTTGAGCGGTATTTTGGGAGGGTTCGTTCTTACGGGGTCAGCAGTGTCCTTGTGGGAGCGAGCCTGCTCGCGATAAGGCCAGTTCGGCCGACATCAACATTGACCATCACGCCTATCACTTCAATAGCCAACCTTGATTCGCCGCCCGCCTGGACCGGACCTATTCTTCAACCATGTGTTCAACATGGACTTGAGGATCAGCATCATGGGCAAACGTCACCCCAACCTTCCTTCCTGGCAATGGCGTGCCTACCCGGGCAATCACCAGCACCCGACCAATCTGGTGCTGCACCTGATCGCCGTACCGCTGTTCATCGTGGCGTTTCTGCTGATTGTTTCCGGCGTGTTCGGCTTGAATCTGGCGAATTTCGCCATCGGCATCGTCGGTGTGATTGCGGCGCTGGGTTTGCAGCGCCATGGTCACAGTCTGGAAGCAGAAGCTTCCGAGCCGTTCAGTGATCGCAAGGACGCGGTATCGCGCCTGCTGGTCGAGCAGTTTCTGACCTTTCCGCGGTTTTTCCTCAGTGGCGGCTGGTGGCGCGCCTGGCGTGAGCGCCACCGTCGTCACTGATTTGCCAACTAGAGATCAGGCAAAGACGGTGACCGTCTGCCGGCTCATGGCGATCAGACGCCCTTCAGGATCCCACAACTTCGCCGCCGCGTGGCCATAGCCATCGGCGGCGTGTTCCGTTTCGACCAGGTATTTGCACCAGTGGAGCGTGCTCAGATCGAGCAGCGGCTGAACGAATTCGATGGTCCAGGTCAGCGTGCTGCCCATCGCCGGTTTCTTCAGGAACGGCATCACCGCCGGCGGCCAGGCATCCACCAAGGCCAGGATGTGCGCTTCGCTCACCGGCTCTTCCTTCACATCGCCGCGCAGACGCACCCAACCGCCCATGTGCCGCGAGGTGTTGCCGGTAAAAGGCAGACCGCCGACGCTCCAACGCATCGCAATATGGCGCATGAACTCCGGGATCACGCCTTCGATGAAAGGCAGTTCCTGACAGTCGTCCCAGTGTTTCATTTCCGGAGCCGGATGAGCCTGAACCGCAACCTCCGACGGCCGCGAGGCACCGAAGCTGCCCTGAATCAGGGTCACCACCTGCCCTTTCTGCATCGCCCGGCCGAGAATCTGGCTGACCGCCTTGCCTTCGCGCAGCACGTCGACTTCAAAACTCACCGGCACTTCCGGCTCAACCGGCCCGACAAAGGTAATCGCCAGCGAACGCACCGGGCGATCGGCCGGCACCTTCGCGCGCATGGCCTCAAATTGCAGCGCGGCCACCAGCCCACCGAAGCTGGCACGCCCTTGCGCCCAGCCGGCGGGGATGGACAGGTCCTGCGGCTGGCGGCGGACAGCGTCGAGCAGATCGGAAAAACGCATGAAAACCTCGGGGGCATGAAAAACAATGGAGGGATCTTAACCAGCCGGCGAAGGCTGTACAGCGCCTATTCCGGCCAAATTGACCGGCAGATGAGCCGCACAGGTTTCACGCTTGCCACAACCCACTGTGGGAGCGAGCTTGCTCGCGATAGCGGTGGATCAGATGACAATGATGTCGACTGTTACTCCGCAATCGCGAGCAGGCTCGCTCCCACAGTTTTGGAATACCCCACACATTTGATAGGCGTTCACTTCAGGATTGGAAGCAGGCCTTGTCGAGCTTGTCGAGAACCCGGTCGGCGCGCTGTTCAGCCTGGGCCATGGCGGTTTTCCAGGTGGCGACGCAGGGTTGCAAATCCGCCTCCTGCTCGGCCAGGGCCAGCCATTGCAAGCAGTCATGCCAATCGCCCAACGCGCCTTGGGCTGACTTCAATCGCGGCTTCGCGGCTTTCGGCAGGCGATCCAGCTCGGGATAGGCCTCGATGCCATAGCGCACGCGCTTGATCAACAGGCGCAGGCGATGACGGTCGTGGGCGGGATCGTGCAGGGCTTCGTCGAGTTTTTTCCACTGTTTGCCCAGGCGCTTGGTGATGACCTTGCCCAGGCCCTTGAGCAATCCCTGACGCTGGGCCGCTCGTAAAAAGCGCGGAAAGGCTTCGAGAATCAGCAACAGTTGTCCAAGCTCGATGCTCTCTGCCACCGCCGGATAAGCCTTTGCCATCTGCGCCATGCGCCATTGCGCGGCCTCGGCGTGACCATGCTCGAGCAGATAGGCCGCCAGCACCTCGCGATCACGCAGCGGCGTGGTCAGGTCACCGACATGGGACGCCGCCGCTTCCAGCTGTTCAACGCCGGGCAAACCGCGTAATGGCCGCAACAGGCTGCGCAATCGCCGGACCGTGGTGCGCAGATCGTGCAGGGCTTCCGGATCCGTGCGGGCGCTCAAACGTGCCTGACAGGCCAGCAACCGAACTTCAACGCTCAGGACGTGAGCTACCAATCGGTTAATCATTGGGGTTACTCCATTAACAGCTGCAAGCAACAGATTCAGATGCCGGACGACCAGACTTGTAGCTTAGAGCCTGAAGCTGCTTTTATCCTTCAACGCCCCGCTCGCGACTCACGAATATAGAACCGCGCCTTCTCGGCCTTCTTGGTGCAGCCCTCAAACCCTTCGAATTGCTGCTGAGTCTTGGCCGCGGTCAGCAACGACAGCGCCTTGGAGTAGCTGACGTTCCCGGCGAAGCCTTCAGCCTTTGCCAGATCCAGCTCCTTCCAGGCCGCATCGAGCTCGTTGCCGCAGCTGTCGCGATACGCGGTTTTGCCGGCGCAACCGGCCAGTGCCAGGGCAATCAGTGGCACACAGATCCAAGCTTTCATCACTTACACCTCAAAAGATAGAAACAGTCATGCACTTAGGACGGTTTGACGCCGGAAAAGTGCCGTCCATCGGACGCGTAGACTATAGCGTTGGCGAGAATAATCGAGTGCCGCCATAAGCTGTCGAAAAAACGACGCCTTCACCGTCCCGTACGACCTCGACGATTGAACCGCGCCCCTCGATGGGTGCATTGTTGAGGCATTGAAGTGAGGGCGATTGATGAAAAAGCGTGTCGCACTGGTATTGGGCTCGGGTGGAGCCCGGGGTTACGCGCACATTGGCGTGATCCAGGAGATCGAAAGGCGCGGCTACGACATCGCCTGCATTGCCGGTTGCTCGATGGGCGCTGTGGTCGGCGGGATCTACGCCGCCGGCAAACTCAATGACTATCGCGATTGGATCGAGAGCCTGGATTACCTCGACGTGCTGCGCCTGGTAGACGTCAGTTTTCGCCTGGGGGCGATTCGCGGTGAAAAGGTGTTCGGACAGATCCGCAAGATCGTCGGCGAGATCAACATCGAAGACCTGCGCATCCCCTACACGGCCATCGCCACCGACCTGACGAACCAGCAGGAAATCTGGTTCCAGGAAGGCTGCCTGCATCAGGCGATGCGGGCTTCGGCGGCAATTCCCAGCCTGTTTACCCCGGTGATGCAGGGCGGTCGCATGCTGGTGGATGGCGGCATTCTCAACCCGTTGCCGATCGTGCCGGTGGTGTCCAGCCATTGCGATCTGATCATCGCGGTCAACCTCAATGCTACCAACCAGCGGCACTACAAGTTGCCGGTGATCCAGCGCCCCGCCGCGTTCAAAAGCCGGTTCGACAGACTGGTCAATTCACTCGGCTCAAAAATGCCGTTCAGGCGCAAACAGGCCGAGCAGTTGCTTCAGCTGGAAAAGGAGGCGCTGATGGTGGAAGCGGCCGAGATCAATCCCTGGATCGACTCCGCCGAACCCGAGTTCCAACAACCGGCCGCCGCTCCCGAGCGCGACGGCGCGCCGAAATCAGCGACCGGCTCGTTCATCATCGACAACGTCGGGCCGGCGTCTCTGCTGGACCTGATCAACCAGAGTTTCGAGGTGATGCAGACGTCGTTGGCGCAGTACAAAATCGCCGGGTATCCGCCGGACATCCTGATCAACGTGCCGAAGCGGGTTTGCCGGTTTTTCGAGTTCTACAAGGCGCCGGAGCTGATCGCGCTGGGGCGGGAGATTGCGCGGGATACGCTGGATCGGTATGAGAATGAGCGGGAGTCCTGAGATTTTTCGGTGACTTTGAGGGCCTCTTCGCGGGCAAGCCCGCTCCCACAGGGTTCGGTGTTGGACACAGAATTTGTGCACGACGTCGATCAACTGT
>NZ_JBSVXG010000351.1:0-4142 GCF_054070595.1 Pseudomonas sp. SDO55104_S430
GCGGTGTGTCAGGCGACGGAGATGTCGGATGTGCCGACGTCTTCGCGAGCAAGCCCGCTCCCACAGGGGGCTGCAGGGTTACCTGATACACCGCGTTGCCTGACTTTATGACTGCTTCGCAGCCGGACGCAGGCTTCGCCAGCTGCTACAGGTCTCAAAAAAACCCATAAAAAAACCCTGGCCAAGGCCAGGGTTTTCTTTGTGCTTCACAGCAACCTGTATCGCGGGATCATTCCCACTCAATAGTCGCTGGCGGCTTGCTCGACACGTCGTAGGTCACGCGGGAGATGCCTTCGATTTCATTGATGATGCGGCCGGAAACGGTTTCCAGCAGTTCGTAAGGCAGGTGTGCCCAACGCGCGGTCATGAAGTCGATGGTTTCCACGGCACGCAGGGCCACGACCCAGGCGTAACGACGACCGTCGCCCACCACGCCAACCGATTTCACCGGCTGGAACACCACGAACGCCTGGCTGACCTTGTGGTACCAGTCGGCCTTGCGCAGTTCTTCGATGAAGATGTGGTCGGCGCGACGCAGCAGGTCGGCGTATTCCTTCTTCACTTCGCCGAGGATGCGCACGCCCAGACCCGGGCCCGGGAACGGGTGACGGTAGACCATGTCGTACGGCAGGCCCAGTTCCAGGCCCAGACGACGCACTTCGTCCTTGAACAGTTCGCGCAGTGGCTCGACCAGTTTCAGGTTCATTTCTTCCGGCAGGCCGCCCACGTTGTGGTGCGACTTGATCACGTGAGCCTTGCCGCTTTTCGCGCCAGCCGACTCGATCACGTCCGGATAGATGGTGCCCTGAGCCAGGTACTTGATGTTTTCCAGTTTGTTGGACTGGGCATCGAACACGTCGATGAAGGTGCGGCCGATGATCTTGCGCTTCTTCTCAGGGTCTGCTTCGCCGGCCAGGTTGTCGAGGAACTGGTCCTCGGCGTTGGCGCGGATCACCTTGACGCCCATGTTCTCGGCGAACATGGCCATCACTTGCTCGCCTTCGTGCAGACGCAGCAGGCCGTTGTCAACGAATACGCAGGTCAGCTGATCGCCGATGGCTTTGTGCAGCAGCGCGGCAACGACCGAAGAGTCGACACCGCCGGACAGACCCAGCAGCACGTTGTCGGTGCCGACCTGGGCGCGAACCTGGGCGATGGCGTCTTCAGCGATCTTCGACGGGGTCCACAGGGCTTCACAGCCGCAGATGTCGAGGACGAAGCGCGACAGGATGCGACCGCCTTGTTTGGTGTGAGTCACTTCCGGGTGGAACTGCACGCCGTAGTAGCGACGGTCATCGCTGAACATGCCGGCGATCGGGCAGCTCGGGGTGCTGGCCAGGATGTGGAAGTCGCCTGGCATTTTGGTGACCTTGTCACCGTGGCTCATCCACACGTCGAGGCCGAACATGCCGTCGGCGTCGACGTGGTCTTCGATACCGTCCAGCAGGCGGCTCTTGCCGACCACGTCGACACGGGCGTAACCGAACTCACGCAGCTCGGAACCTTCAACCTTGCCGCCCAGTTGCTCGGCCATGGTCTGCATGCCGTAGCAGATACCGAAAACCGGTACGCCCAGGTCCCAGACCGCCTGTGGCGCGCGCGGGCTGTCGGCGACGTGTACCGACTCCGGGCCGCCTGCGAGGATGATCCCCTTTGGCGCGAATTCGCGGATCGCTTCGTCATCCATGTCGAACGGGTGCAGTTCGCAGTACACGCCGATCTCACGCACGCGGCGGGCGATCAGTTGGGTGTACTGGGAACCGAAGTCGAGGATCAGGATGCGGTGAGCGTGAATATCGAGGGCCATGATTCAGTCTCGTCTAAGTCATTCAGAAACAGTCGTGATTCAGAAACAACTCGGGGCTGAATAAAACAGCCCCGGTCGTTAACTTTTTGCTTGAAGGCTCAACCTACGCGGTAGTTTGGCGCTTCCTTGGTGATCTGTACGTCGTGTACGTGGGATTCGGCCATGCCAGCGCCGGTGATCCGCACGAACTCGGGGATGGTGCGCATTTGTTCGATGTTGGCGCTACCGGTGTAGCCCATCGAGGAACGCAGGCCGCCCATCAACTGGTGGATGATCGCGCTCAGGGTGCCCTTGTAAGGAACACGGCCTTCGATGCCTTCCGGAACCAGTTTCTCGGCGCCGGCCGAAGAGTCCTGGAAGTAACGGTCGGAAGAACCTTGAGCCTGGGACATGGCGCCCAGCGAACCCATGCCACGGTAAGCCTTGTACGAACGGCCCTGGAACAGTTCGATCTCGCCTGGTGCTTCTTCGGTACCGGCGAACATCGAGCCCATCATCACGCAGGAGGCACCGGCAACGATGGCCTTGGACAGGTCACCGGAGAACCGGATGCCGCCGTCGGCGATCAACGGAACACCGGTGCCTTCAAGGGCAGCGGCGACGTTGGCGATGGCACTGATCTGAGGAACGCCGACACCGGCGACGATACGGGTGGTGCAGATCGAGCCAGGGCCGATACCGACCTTGACTGCGTCAGCGCCAGCTTCGGCCAGGGCCTTGGCGGCAGCGCCGGTGGCGATGTTGCCGCCGATGACCTGCACTTCAGGGAAATTCTCTTTGACCCAGCGAACGCGGTCGATCACGCCCTTGGAGTGACCGTGAGCGGTGTCGACCACCACCACGTCCACACCGGCATTGACCAGGGCGGCAACGCGGTCGCCGGTGTCTTTACCGGTACCGACGGCGGCGCCAACGCGCAGACGACCTTGATCGTCCTTGCTGGCCAGCGGGTAAGCCTTGGCTTTTTCGATGTCGTTGACGGTCATCATGCCTTTGAGGGCGAACTTGTCGTCGACGATCAGAACGCGTTCGATGCGGTGCTTGTGCAGCAGCTCGCGAACGTCGTTCTTGTCGGCGCCTTCCTTGACGGTGACCAGACGCTCTTTGGGCGTCATCACTTCGCGGACGCTGATGTCCAGGCGGCTTTCGAAACGCACGTCACGGGAGGTGACGATGCCGATCAGATCGCCATCGTGCAGCACCGGTACGCCGGAGATGTTGTGCAGGCGGGTCAGTTCGAACAGGTCACGAACCGAGGCGTCGGCCTCGATGGTGATCGGGTCTTTGACGACGCCGGCTTCGAACTTCTTGACCTTGCGGACTTCGGCAGCTTGCTGCTCGATGGTCATGTTCTTGTGGATGATGCCGATGCCACCTTCCTGAGCCATGGCGATTGCCAGACGGGCTTCAGTAACGGTGTCCATGGCGGCAGAAACCAGAGGAATGTTCAGCTCGATGCCACGGGTAAGGCGGGTCTTCAGACTGACTTCGTTAGGAAGTACCTCGGAATAACCGGGCACGAGGAGAATGTCGTCGAATGTCAGAGCTTCTTGGCTGATACGCAGCATCGCGGGGGCTCCCGAGCGGGAAAATGGAAGCGCGCCATTATAGTCAGACACCCCTTCGGGTTCAATGTAAAACTCTGTCTAATATTCGCATTACTGATATACGGGGATTTTGCGCTTCAGAGTTCGACTTTGACCCAACTGACAGGCTGATCCAGCCAATCGGCGAATTCGTCGAGGAAGCTTTGCTTGAACCCGGCTTCGGCCCAGTTGTTGAAAATGAAGCCCAGGTTGGAGAAGGCGCATTCCTGCAGGTACAAAAAGCCGTTGATGTCGTCTTCGTGCCCGCATTCGGGGCAGGTGAAGTTGTCGGTGCGCCCGGGCATCCAGTCTTCCAGGCTCTCGAACAGCGCTTCGCCGATTTCCTGACGGCACTCGGCGCAGCCTGCCTCCCCCAGAAAACCCTTGGCCGGGGTAAAGATGCAGCGCTTGGTGACGATCTCCAGGCCATTGATCGGTTCGCCGAAGGGCAGCGCTTCCGGGTGCAGGACCACGGCGCGAGCGCCTTCGCCGATGGCGTGGGCCATGCGGTTGCCGGTGCGACCGCAGGTGCTGAGCTGTTCTTCGATGATGTTCTTGCGCACCAGCCAACGCACAATCGCCCGGGCCCGGGGCTCGTGCACCGGCAGTGTGGAGATTTTCGGGACGATGATGCTTTGCGAGTTCATGGGTACAGGCCACGGCGTTGAAAAGTGAAATGCCCTGTAGGAGCGAGGCTTGCCCGCGAAGGCGTCATCACATTCAACAATATTGTCGATTATGAAATCGCT
>NZ_JBSVXG010000352.1:0-4141 GCF_054070595.1 Pseudomonas sp. SDO55104_S430
TCAGTCACCCAAGATGTAGCTGACACACCGCTTTCGCGAGCAAGCCCGCTCCCACATTTTGATCTGTGGATAAATGAAAATCAGCGAACCACGCCTTCCTCAACCAGCAACTTGAGAATCGCCTCAGCCCCCGCCTGCGCAGTCGCGCCCTTGAGCACTTGCCCGCCACCGCCACTGGCCTTGGCCGTTGCCGCTTTCATGCGGTCGGCGCCGCTCTTGGCCTTGATCACCTTCAGGCGCTTGGGCCGTGGCTTGGCTGGTTGCAGGGTCGCCACCGCCAGCAATTCATCGTCCACCACTACCACATCATTGGCCTGCAATACCCCGCGTCGGGCCGGGCCGTAGGCACTCTGGCGTGGTTTCGGCGCGGCGTTATCCACAGTCGCGAGGAACGGCAGGCGTACTTTGAGCCGACGCCGCTGACCACGAGGCAAGGCTTGCAGCACCAGCGCCGAACCGCCGTCGATGGATTCAACCTGAGCCAGACCCACCACCAGCGGCCAGCCCAGACCTTCGGCCAGCAGGAACGGCAGCATGCCCGAGCCCTCGCCGGTTTCCGCCTGGCTACCGGTCAGCACCACCTGGGCACCGGCATCGCGCAAGTAACTGGTCAGCGCCGGCAGCGCATCGGCGCCCTCGGGCTGTTCCAGCACGTGCAGCTGTTCCAGGCCCATGCCCAGATAAGCCCGCAGCGCAGGCTCGGCGACGTCGCCGGCATGCAGCACCTGCAAGTTATCCCCAGCCAGTTGCAGACCCAGTTCCACCGCCCGCGCATCCTGTTCCGCGCGACGCGGACGACCGGAAGTCGGGTGGGCGCCGATGGACACCAGGCTGATGATTTTCGTGCTCATAACCCTTTCCTTCCCTTAAGCCGCATCGCGCTTGGCGTCGTTGCGGTAAGCCTCTACCGCCGCGATCAAGGCTCGAAGAATCTCGGCGCTCTCGCCGATCACCGACAGGTCGGCCCGTTTGATCATGTCGCAGCCAGGGTCGAGGTTGATCGCCACCACCTTGTCGCAGGCGCCGATGCCCTGCAGGTGCTGGATCGCCCCGGAAATCCCAACCGCCACATAGACCCGCGCAGTGACCCAGGTACCGGACGCGCCGACCTGACGGTCGCGGCCCATGAAGCCGTCGTCCACCGCCACCCGGGACGCGCCTTCGGTGGCGCCCAGCGCCGCGGCAGTCTGGTGGAACAGGTCCCAGTCCTTGACCCCGTTGCCGCCGGAGAAGATGAACTCCGCTTCGGCCATGGGAATCGCTGCCGGGTCCACAGCCACCGCGCCCAGATCCTCGATGCGCGACAAACTGCGCGCGACGGCTGTGGATAACTCCACCGGCAATGCTTCGTGACGGGTCTCGCTGACCGGCTCGGCGCATTCGACGGCGCCCAGGATCAAGCGCGCCAGCGGCCGGGCCAAATCCTGCAGACCGGCACCGGCACGACCCGTACAGGTCTCGTCCTTGACCTGCCAGACCCGTGTGGCCGGGCGTTCGCCCAGGGCCGCGGCAAAACGGCGGCCCAGTTCGCCGCCACCGGTGCGGCTGTCCGGCAGCAGCCAGTGCCGTGGATTGAACTGGTTATCCACAGCCCGCAGGCCCTGGACCCGTTGCTCCGGTGCATAACCGCTGAATTCTTCGCCTTCCAGCACCAGCAGGCGGTCGACGCCCGCCGTGGCAAAGGCGTTTTCCTTGTGCTCGCCGAAGACCACCGCCAGCACCGCGCCGTCCTTGCCGGCCAGCTGATGGGCCAGGCCCAGCAAGTCGCGGTCGTGGCTGCTCAAGCGGCCACCGACCATGTCCGGCACCACGCTGATGTAGAACGCAGGTTGCGCCACCTGATGCAGCGGCAACTGCACTTCAACGGCGGCCGAGCGCTTGGCCGTCCCGCCCTGTTGCGCGCCGCTGCGGTCGATACGCTTGATCCCGTTCGGCCCGATGAAACCGATGCCGTGGAGGTTCTTTCGGATCACGCCGTTGGGCCCCATCCAGCTGTGTTGCGCCGGTTGCATGGCTGCGTGCAGCGGATGCAGCCGGTTACGGGCGATCCATTCGGCGCGGGGGTCGCGGCGGATAATGTCGCTCATCAGTGCACCTCCGCAGGTTCGCGTTTGGTCGCCGAGGCGGACTTCGGCGCATCTTCTTCAAGCAGCGCGTCAGCCACCAGTTCGGCAATGTCCTTGATCAACGGCCGGGGTTCGACCACACCTTCGAGCATCGCGGTGCACTGTGGGCAACCCACGGCCACCAGTTCGGCGCCCGTCTCGCGGATGTCTTCCATACGCATGTCGGGAATACGCTGCTTGCCGGGAATGTCGGTGATCGGCGCACCGCCACCACCGCCGCAGCAGCGCGAGCGGAAACCGGAGCGCTGCATTTCCTTGACCTCGATGCCGAGGGCGCGCAGTACCTGACGCGGCGCCTCGTATTCGCCGTTGTAGCGGCCCAGGTAGCACGGATCGTGATAGGTCACGCTGTCGCCCTTGTGCTGGCCGAGGCTCAAGGCGCCCGCGTCGATGATTTCCGCCATGTAGGTGCTGTGGTGCTGCACCAGGTAGTTGCCATCGAACGCGCCGTACTCGTTTTTCAGCACGTGGAAGCTGTGCGGATCGCAAGTGACGATGCGGTTGAAACTGTATTTGGCCAGGGTCTGAATGTTGCGCTTGGCCAGCAGCTGGAAGGTCGCTTCGTCGCCCAGACGACGGGCCACGTCACCGCTGTCGCGTTCTTCGAGGCCCAGCACGGCGAAGTCGATTTTCGCCGCCTTGAGTACTTTGACGAAGGCACGCAGGGTGCGCTGGTTGCGCATGTCGAAAGCACCGTCGCCAACCCAGAACAGCACGTCGGTGGACTTCTTTTCGCTCATGAGATTGAGGTTGAGGTCCGCCGCCCAGTTCATCCGTCCACCCGGGGCGAAACCGCCGGGGTTGTCGGTGGCGATCAGGTTTTCCAGGACTTCGGCGCCCTTGTTCGGGGTCGCGCCTTTTTCCAGGGTCAGATGGCGACGCATGTCGACGATGGCATCGACGTGCTCGATCATCATCGGGCATTCCTCGACGCAGGCACGGCAGGTGGTGCAGGACCACAGGGTTTCAGCATCCACCAGACCGTTGACGATCGGTTGATGCGGGTTGCCGCTGTGTTCGCCGATCGGCTTGCCTGGATACGGACTGCCGGCGAACTTGGCATCGCTGCCGCCGGCCAGGCCGACGACCATGTCCTGGATGAGTTTTTTCGGGTTCAGCGGCTGGCCGGCGGCAAAGGCCGGGCACGCGGCTTCGCACTTGCCGCACTGCACGCAGGCATCGAAGCCGAGCAGTTGGTTCCAGGTGAAATCCTTGGGTTTTTCCACGCCCAGCGGTGCAGCCGGGTCATTCAGGTCCAGCGGCTTCAAACCGGTGGAACGACCACCGCCGAAACGCTCGGAACGGCGGTGCCAGGCCAGGTGCAGGGCACCGGCGAAGGCGTGCTTCATCGGGCCGCCCCAGGTCATACCGAAGAACAGTTCCGACACGCCCCACAGCACGCCAATGCCGAGGATCGCCGCGAGCAGCCAGCCGCCGAAGTTTTCCGGCAGGATTCCAGCCACCGGCAGAGTCAGCAGGAAGAACGAGGCAGAGAACGCCAGCAGGCTTTTCGGCAGGCGCATCCACGGGCCTTTCGACAGGCGCGAAGGCGGATTGCGACGACGCAGGTAAACGAAGATGGCGCCAACGAACATCACCGCCGACATCAGCAGCAGCGCGTAGCCGAGGATGCGGTTATGCAGGCCGAAACCGTGCACCAGGATCGCCAGCACGATGGACGCCACCGCGCCACCGGCCGTGGCCACGTGGGTGTTGGCGATGTATTTGTCCCGCGCGACAACATGGTGCAGATCGACCATGTAGCGCTTGGGCATGGCGAACAGGCCGCCGATCAGATCGACCTTCGAGGCCCGGCCCCGACGCCACATGGCCACCCGCCGCAGAGCGCCGAGAACCGCGAGGCCCAGAGCGGCGAACAACAGGATTGGAAGAAGGGTGTTCAACATGGTGAAGCTCCCAAAGACCGCAGGGTCTTGCAGGCCAAACTACCTGGATGCCTTGCCTGATTCCCTGTAGGAGCGAGGCTTGCCCGCGAAGGCGATAGATCAGCCGAC
>NZ_JBSVXG010000353.1:0-4111 GCF_054070595.1 Pseudomonas sp. SDO55104_S430
ATTCAAAGGGATGTCGACTGACCGGACGCATTCGCGAGCAAGCCCGCTCCCAAAGGGGATTTGCGGCGTTTGGAGGATTGGGTATTTCATGACCAAGTGTTAACGGTTTGAGACAACCCCCATCCCTGACCTATGCTGCAACCCAACGCTTTCGCTTGCGGTCATTCTCATGGGTCGTGGTCTTCTCTACATATTGCTGCTGATCGCCCTGCCCGTCGCAGCGCAGATCTACAAATACACGGACGCCAACGGCAACACCGCCTACAGCAATCAGCCGCCCGACGGGGTAACCGCGCAACCGGTCGACCTGCCGCCGCTCAACAGTGTCGAACCTCAGGCCCCGAACAACCCTGCGCCGAAGGCCAGCACAGAGAGCCGTGAATCACCCCAAAGCGCCTATGAGGTGCTGGAACTCACCAACCTGCCCACCACCGAAGCCCTGCGCGCCAACAACGGCACCTTCACCGTCAACGTGCTGATCAAACCGCGCCTGCAAGGCCCGCATCTGTTCCGGCTACTACTGGACGAGCAACCCTACGGCCAGCCAAGCAACGTACCTTCCTTGCAACTGGTCAATATCGACCGCGGCCTGCACAGCCTGGCCGTGCAAGTAATAGAAGGCGAGACAGTCATTCAGCAAAGCCCCACCGTGACCTTCACCGTGCAACGGGTGCACAAACCTTGAAGGCCTGGCTGCTGATCGCCTGCCTGCTCGCCCTGCCCGCCTCGGCAGAGGTCTTCACCTACGTCGATGCTCAGGGCAATCGGGTCTTCACCGACCAGCCAAAACCCGGCAATGCCAAGCGCGTGCCGCTGGGCACCGGCAATCGGATGCCCGCCCCGGATATCGCACCTTCCCTCGCCACCACCCACAAGCCCGTGGAAAAACCGCTGTTCCGCTACGACATGTTGCGCATCCTGGTGCCGGAACCGGACGCCACCGTACGCAGCACCGCCGGGGAGATCATCGTCAGCGTGACCAGCGAGCCGGGCCTGCAAAAGGGTCATCGCTATCGCCTGCTGCTCGATGGTCAACCCACCGCCGAGCCCGGCCTGAGCCCGGTGTTCCCGCTGAGCAATGTCGACCGGGGCACCCATCAACTGTCCGTGGAAATCCTTGATGAACAGGGCCGAATCGTCGAACGCACCGCCAATCAGCCGATGCACATGATGCGCATGTCCCTGGCGCAAAAGCGCAAGGCCAAACCCTGCACCCTGGAAGACTTCGGCCAGCGCCCGGAATGCCCCATCGCCGATAAGCCCGTCGAAGAAAAAAATCCGCTTTTGCGCTTCTTTTAACCCTGTTCAGGTTTACGCACTACATTGGTGCGAATAGTTGCCTCATTCTTTCGTCGCAACCCATTTTGGTTCGAAACGACCCGCAAAAACCGACGAAACGCCACGCAATCGAGCGTCAAACGCCTGTTTCACGGGCTGGGCGCTTCTTTTCGGAGCCTTGGTTTGGTTTTTGCATTTTCCCCGCATCGGCTTTTTATTCATGCGCCAAAAGAGGTCCTGAATGACCATCAGTGACGCACTACACCGCTTGCTGCTCGACAACCTGACCACCGCGACGATCCTGCTCGACGCCGAGTTGCGCCTCGAGTACATGAATCCGGCGGCGGAAATGCTTCTGGCTATCAGCGGCCAGCGCAGCCATGGCCAGTTCATCAGCGAGCTGTTTACCGAATCCACAGAAGCCCTCAATTCCCTGCGCCAGGCGGTCCAGCAGGCGCACCCGTTCACCAAGCGCGAGGCTATGCTCACCGCGCTGACCGGCCAGACCCTGACGGTGGATTACGCGGTCACGCCGATCCTCAGCGGCGGCGACACGCTGCTGCTGCTCGAAGTCCATCCCCGTGACCGCCTGTTGCGGATCACCAAGGAAGAAGCGCAGCTGTCGAAGCAGGAAACCAGCAAAATGCTGGTGCGCGGCCTGGCCCACGAGATCAAGAACCCGCTGGGCGGGATTCGCGGCGCGGCCCAATTGCTGGCCCGCGAGCTGCCGGAAGAAAGCCTGCGCGACTACACCAATGTGATCATTGAAGAGGCCGACCGCCTGCGCAATCTGGTGGATCGCATGCTGGGCTCCAACAAGCTGCCGTCGCTGGCCATGTGCAACGTTCACGAGGTGCTGGAGCGCGTCTGCCAGCTGGTCGAAGCCGAAAGCCAGGGCTGCATCACGCTGGTGCGCGACTACGACCCGAGCATTCCAGACGTGCTGATCGATCGCGAGCAGATGATCCAGGCGGTGCTGAACATCGTGCGCAACGCGATGCAGGCCATCAGCAGCCAGAACGAGCTGCGCCTGGGCCGCATCAGCCTGCGCACCCGCACCATGCGCCAGTTCACCATCGGCCACGTGCGCCATCGCCTGGTGACCAAGATCGAAATCATCGACAACGGTCCGGGCATTCCTGCGGAACTCCAGGAAACCATCTTCTTTCCCATGGTCAGCGGTCGTCCGGACGGTACCGGGCTGGGCCTGGCCATTACCCAGAACATCATCAGCCAGCACCAGGGCCTGATCGAGTGTGACAGCCACCCAGGCCACACCACCTTCTCGATCTTTCTGCCACTGGAACAAGGAGCCACATCGACATGAGCCGTAGTGAAACCGTGTGGATCGTCGATGACGACCGTTCTATCCGTTGGGTTCTGGAAAAGGCCTTGCAACAGGAAGGCATGACCACCCAGAGCTTCGACAGCGCCGATGGCGTGATGAGCCGTCTGGCGCGCCAGCAGCCGGACGTGATCATTTCCGACATTCGCATGCCCGGCGCCAGCGGTCTGGACCTTCTGGCGCGGATTCGCGAGCAGCACCCACGGCTGCCGGTGATCATCATGACTGCGCATTCCGATCTGGACAGCGCTGTCGCGTCCTATCAGGGCGGCGCGTTCGAATACCTGCCCAAGCCGTTCGATGTCGATGAAGCTGTGTCACTGGTCAAGCGCGCCAACCAGCACGCCCAGGAACAGCAAGGCCTGGAAGTCGCCCCGGCGCTGACCCGCACCCCGGAAATCATCGGCGAAGCGCCGGCGATGCAGGAAGTGTTTCGCGCCATCGGCCGCTTGAGCCACTCCAATATCACCGTGCTGATCAACGGCGAATCCGGCACCGGTAAAGAGCTTGTAGCCCACGCCCTGCACCGCCACAGCCCGCGCGCGGCCTCGCCGTTCATCGCGCTGAACATGGCGGCGATTCCCAAGGACCTGATGGAGTCCGAGCTGTTCGGCCACGAAAAAGGCGCGTTCACCGGCGCGGCCAACCTGCGTCGCGGGCGTTTCGAACAGGCGGATGGCGGCACACTGTTCCTCGACGAAATCGGCGACATGCCGGCCGATACCCAGACCCGCTTGCTGCGGGTGCTGGCCGACGGCGAGTTCTATCGCGTGGGCGGGCATGTGCCGGTCAAGGTCGATGTGCGGATCATCGCCGCGACTCACCAGAACCTGGAAACCCTGGTACACGCCGGGAAATTCCGTGAGGACTTGTTCCACCGTCTGAACGTGATCCGCATTCATATCCCGCGCCTGTCGGATCGCCGCGAAGACATCCCGACCCTGGCCAAGCACTTCCTCAGCCGCGCCGCCCAGGAGTTGGCGGTCGAGCCCAAGCTGCTGAAGAACGAGACCGAGGAATACCTGAAAAACCTGCCGTGGCCGGGCAACGTACGTCAGCTGGAGAACACCTGCCGCTGGATCACGGTGATGGCTTCGGGTCGCGAAGTGCACATCGGCGACCTGCCGCCGGAGCTGCTGAGCCTGCCGCAGGACTCGGCGCCGGTGACCAACTGGGAGCAGGCGCTGCGCCAGTGGGCCGACCAGGCGCTGGCCCGTGGGCAGTCCAGCCTGCTGGACAGCGCGGTGCCGACCTTCGAGCGGATCATGATCGAGACTGCGTTGAAGCACACCGCCGGCCGCCGCCGCGATGCCGCGGTCTTGCTGGGTTGGGGGCGTAACACCCTGACGCGCAAGATCAAGGAGTTGGGGATGAAGGTCGATGGTGGGGATGATGATGAGGGGGATGAGGGCTGATAAGCCTCTGGATCTTCATTTTCAGTTAGACCCATTCGCGGGCAAGCCTCGCTCCTACAGATTTCGCACGATA
>NZ_JBSVXG010000354.1:0-4099 GCF_054070595.1 Pseudomonas sp. SDO55104_S430
TACAGGGGATCGTGTGTACCTGTAGGAGCGAGGCTTGCCCGCGAAGCTTTAATGCCGCTCCAGCGCATTCACCAGGTCATGAAACGCTTCCCGATTGGAATCGTTCAGCCCCATGAGGATCTTGTGCGCTTCGAGCACCTTGATCCGCACTACCTCTTCGGACTGGTCCTGATCCGGCAGGTCGTCCAGGCATTCCGGGCACGGAATCGGCTTGTTGACGATGTTGAACACCTGCTCGAAGCCCATGGACTGCAACAGTCGCGTGATGTCTTCGTGGGTGGTGACGACGGTCGGCAGCAGGCCGACTTTCTGCCTCGACAGGATCGACAACTTGGCCAGAAGGCCGAGGGTCGTGCTGTCGATGCTGCGGGTTTCGGTCAAATCGATCACGATCGCGTTGAAATTCATCGCGGTGAAGATTTTCTCAATAGTCGCATCCAACGCCGAACACAGGGTCAGGCGAACTTCACCGACGAACTTCAGGACGAAGGTGCCGTCCTGCTCGGCGAACTGGATTCTACCGGTACTCATTGAAGATTCCTGCTCAACACCAACAGGGCGATATCATCCGGCATCTCCCCTAGCGTGGCCAATCCAAAAACCTGCCGCAGGCCATCCAGGCTGCCGCCCGCTGCCTTGACCCGTTGGGGCAACGCAGCTTCTTTCTCTTTGAGTGTGGGTTCTGGCAAAAGGTCCAGAATGCCATCAGACATCAGCGTTAGGCTGAACGTCTCTGGCAGCTCCAGTACGTGGTCTTCATAGGTGGCTTCATTGAAGAGGCCCACCGGCAAGCCACGCCCTTCCAGATAACGCACACTGTCGGGTGTGTACAACACAGGCAACGGCAAATGACCGCCGATGCTATAGGTCAACAAACCTGTCTCCTCGTCGATGACTCCACCGACCATTGTGACGTGTTTACCCAGCTTACAACTGATCAGGCCCCGGTTGATATGACCAAGAACCTCTGAAGGCTTGAATTCCGGCAAGGTGCCGCTGCGCTTGGACTCGAACAGCAGGCGCGTGGTCATGAACTTCAGCAGCACGGTGACGAAGGCTGAAGAGGCGCCATGCCCGGATACGTCCGCCAGGTAGAACGCTACCCGGCGCTCGTCGACCCGAAAATAGTCGACAAAATCACCCGACAGGTACAGCGACGGGATGATCTGGTGCGCAAACTTGAAATCGTTGATCGCCCAGGGGCTGCCCGGCAGCATGTTCATCTGCACCTGGCGACCGGCGTTCTGGTCTTCCTGGAGCAGGTTCAGGCTGGCGGCGAGCTCGCGGTTGGCCTTTTCCAGCTTCTCGCGGTAGCGCTGGTTTTCCACCAGCAGGCGCGCGCGATCCAGGGCCCGGCGCACGGAGTGCTCGAGCACGGCCAGATCTTCGAGAGGTTTGATCAGGTAGTCCGCCGCGCCCAGGCGAAGCGCCTCGACCGCGTCGTTCATCACGCCGGCACCCGACACCACGATCACCGGAGTCTGCGGCGACAGTTCGGTAACCTGGCGAATGAGTTCGAGTCCACCCATCTGCGGCATGCGCAGATCGCAGATGACCAAGTCGGGCTTGTCTTGCTCGAATACCTGAAGACCCTGCTGACCATTGCTGGCCTGCAAGACGCTGAAACCACTGTCTTCCAAATAGGCCGCGAGGCTCGCGCGCACTACTTCGTCATCATCGATTATCAGCAGCGTGGCACTGGTTTTTGGCATGTGGGCAAACGGCGCCAGAATTAGGTTGGCGTAGCGGCACGGACGTTGACCCGTTTCACGCTACTGGATTCGCTTTCTAGCCTCTCTGCCGCACCGTTTTCGAGCGTTTGCCCTAAAGCCGGTACACCAGAGGTGCCCTTCTAAGGCGCAGACGGTACTCCCATCCGCGAGGCGTTTCAAGCACACACCGATGGTCGCTTTACGGTGTGCGCCGTTGAAATCACCGAGAGTTATAAGAACCCTTACAACCGTAACTTAATTGTAGGAGCGAGCACGCTCGCGATGGTCGTCGCGGGGCACCTGATGCCCTGCGGTGTTCCGGAATCCATCGCGAGCAAGCTCGGCTCCTACAGTTACAACCAGGTCCAGCGATCGAATCAGAAGTCGTCTTCGACCTGGCCGTCCTTCACCTTGAATTCGCGGTTCTGCAGGTACGCGTTGCGAATGAAGATGTACTTGTCGCCCGTGATCAGCTTCTCGGAAGACAGCAGGCTGGCGCGGGTATCGACGACATTCAGGCCAAAGATCGAGTTACGCACCGGCACATCGTTGATGTAGCGGTAAGGGCCGGTGTAGCTGTCGACGTATCTCGAAGGCGCATCACGCAGGGTGCTTGGACCCAACAGCGGCAGCACTACATACGGGCCGCTGCCAACGCCCCAGTAACCGAGGGTCTGGCCGAAATCTTCGTCGCTGCGTTGCAGGCCCATCTTGGTGCCGACGTCGAAGAAGCCCAGCAGACCGAACGTGGTGTTGAAGATCAGACGTGCAGTGTCGACGCCGGCCGCCGCTGGCTTGGCCTGGAGGATGTTGTTGGCCAGGTTGGTCACATCGCCGACGTTGCGGAACATGTTGTGGATCCCGTCCTCGAGGAACTGCGGCGTCACGAACTGATAGCCCTGCGCCAGAGGCTTGAGTGCGTAGGTGTCGATGACGTCGTTGAATTCGAAGATCGGGCGGTTGACGCTTTCCCAAGGGTCGTCTTCCGAGGCTGCCTGGGCAACGAACGGAACCAGCATGGCGCTGGCGCACACACAGAAAGAGGCTAGAGGATGGGTCCAGCGCATAAAAAACTCCTTGGGGTTGTACCGGCACGGGCGCCTGGCCCGGCAACAAGCTGGCAAGTATAAGTCGGAAACACCTGACAGGCATATTGCACCAAGCCTGCCGGCAACGATTGAAAGCAAATGTGAGCGATTCACATCAATGTCACCCAACTGTCACCGCCGCGCTCTAGTCTTCCTGCTATTTCAGGGACGCTCACATGCCACACGCCGATGTCTTGCCGCAAAACGCACCCAACCTGACCGCCGTACTGTTCGGGCTCAGTGGATGTCTGGTGGATTTTGGCGCACACACGCACAAATACGGCAGTCACTCGGCCGAACACAGCGAAGCCACGCCCGGCGCCCTCGACAGCCTGCTCAGCCTGCAGCGCCAGCAAATCCCCTGCGCCTGGCTCGATGAATTGTCCCCTGCTCTCAGCCAGTCCCTGGCCGCGACGTTGCCGGACTGGATCAAATCTTCGCAACACGGCGCAACAATTCAACCTTGGCCGGCACCGAATGCCTGCTGGCAGGCGCTGATGGCATTGAACGTCGAACGACTGGATGGTTGTGTGCTGGTCAGCGGTGAACCGCGCCTGCTGCAATCGGGATTGAACGCCGGACTGTGGACCATTGGCCTGGCGTCCTGCGGCTCGCTGTGCGGGCTCTCGCCCGAGCAATGGCAGGCGTTGCCGCCCCAGGACCGGGATATCAAGCGCGGCAAGGCCACCATGCAGCTGTTCGGCCTTGGCGTGCATTCGGTGATCGATCACCTGGGCGAGCTCGACACTTGCCTGGCAGACATCAGCCTGCGTCGGCTCAAGGGCGAAAAGCCCTGATCGAGATCATGCAGGTTGCCCGGGAGTGGATTAATCTTAGGAAAGCCATAGATCTTTGGCGTGCCGCCACGGTCTATGCCAGTGCCTATAGAGAAAAGGAACGACGCCATGCCCGCCCGCGAACTGCAAGAACAGCTCAATGCCCTGCGCGAGCAACTGGAACAGAATCCTCCGCTGTCCGAAGCCGAGCGCGAGAATCTGCACGAACTGATGCAACAGATCGAACTCAAGATCGAGCTCGAAAACCAGACCCACGACACCAGCCTCGCCGATGGCGTCAACCTCGCCGTCGAGCGCTTCGAACTCGAACACCCGACACTCGCCGGCACCCTGCGCAACATCGCCCAGGCGTTGGGCAATATGGGTATCTGACTTCATGGGACATAAAAAGCCCCGCTGACGATGGCGGGGCTTTTTTTGCTTGAAATGCAACCCCTTGTGGGAGCGGGCTTGCTCGCGAATGCGGTCGTTCAGCCGACATTTTTGTTGGATGTGCCGCCGT
>NZ_JBSVXG010000355.1:0-4055 GCF_054070595.1 Pseudomonas sp. SDO55104_S430
TACGGGAGGATCGCTATTCCTGTAGGAGCGAGGCTTGCCCGCGAAGAGGCCCTCCATCACACCACAAAACCATCAGACAGCCGCAAACCGCTTATCCAGATAATCAATGATCACCTTGGACTCATACATCCAGGTGGTCTTGCCGTCTTCTTCGATACGCAGGCACGGCACTTTGATCTTGCCGCCTTGCTCGAGCAGGGTCTGGCGATCCTGTTCGTTGTTCTTCGCATCGCGCAACGCCACCGGCACGTTCAGGCGGCGCAGGGTGCGGCGGGTTTTCACGCAGAACGGGCAGGCGTGGAACTGATACAGGGTCAGGCCCTTGGCCGAGGCTTCGACCTGGGCCTGGGCGGCGGCGGGGCGTTGCTTCTTGCCGGGGCGGGTGATGAAGTCGATGAGGATGATCAGTTGGCCGAGGCCGACACGAAGCGCTTTGACGAGCATATTGCAAGCCTCACGGGGCAAATGAAGAAAGGCGCGCAGCTTACCTGATTTTTCACGGGCGAAAAAAAACCGGCGATGAATGCCGGTTTTCTTACGCAAGCGAATTACTTGATCAGGCTGAGGAATTCGCTGCGGGTGGCGGCGTTCTCGCGGAACTCACCGAGCATCACCGAGGTGATCATCGACGAATTCTGCTTTTCCACACCGCGCATCATCATGCACATGTGCTTGGCCTCGATCACCACTGCAACGCCCAGGGCACCGGTCACCTGCTGGACCGCATCGGCGATCTGGCGGCTGAGGTTTTCCTGGATCTGCAGGCGGCGGGCGTACATATCGACGATCCGCGCGACTTTCGACAGGCCCAAGACCTTGCCGCTCGGAATGTAGGCGACGTGGGCCTTGCCGATGAATGGCAGCAGGTGGTGTTCGCACAACGAGTAGAGCTCGATGTCCTTGACCAGCACCATTTCGCTGTTGTCGGAGCTGAACAAGGCACCGTTGGTGACCTCTTCGAGCGTCTGCTCGTAACCGCGGCAGAGGTACTTCATGGCTTTGGCGGCACGTTTTGGCGTGTCGAGCAGGCCTTCGCGGGAGACGTCCTCGCCCAATTGGCCGAGGATCGCGGTGTAATTCTGTTCCAGGGACATGAAACTACCTGTGGGATTTTACGCAAAGGGCAAGGGTACGGTGGCGGACACGGCGCTGCAAGCGTGACGCATCAGCTTTACTCGTCGCGACCTTCCATCATGGTGCGCTTGAGCATCACATAAACGGCGCCGGCACCGCCATGTTTGGCCTGGCAGGAGGTGAAGCCGAGCACTTGCGGATGCTGGCGCAGCCAGGTGTTGACGTGGCTTTTGATCATCGGCCGCTTGCCGTCCAGGCGCACAGCCTTGCCGTGGGTGACGCGCACGCAGCGGATTTCGAATTTGGTCGCTTCGGCCAGGAACGCCCAGAGGGTTTCCCGGGCCTTTTCCACGTTCATGCCGTGCAGGTCGAGGCTGCCTTCGAATGGAATCTGCCCGACCTTGAGCTTGCGCATCTGGCTTTCCTGCACGCCGTCACGGGCCCACATCAGCTCGTCTTCAGGCCCGACGTCGATCACGAACTGATCGGACAGACCGTCTACGGTAGCGACATCAGTGCGCACGGTGGCGGACTGGCGCAGCTTGGCGATCTGTGCGCGGTCAGCTTTGGGTTTGCCGGTTTCGGCGCGATCGTGCTTGATCGGCTTGACGCCTTGGATCGCACTTTTGAACAGGGAAAAATCGTCGTCTTGCATGTCAGCCTCCGCGAAGGGCGGCCAGTTTACCCAACTCGAAGCAAATGGGCGCGCGACAAAACGCGCGGCGTTCGATCCGGGCAGGGTTTCAGTCGTGTTTCTTCATAAGATGCGGGGACATGTTCAGCTCTCGCGACTGCCGCGAGCAACGGCGGCAGCGGCGCCACAGCCACACGCCGATGTACAGCACGAACAGGCCGACCACCAGGACTACAGCAGCACCGCCGCGATTGGTGTTCATCTCGCCCAGGGCAGGGGCGTGGCCCAGCAGTGCGGCGACGCCGGCCATGGCGAGCAGAACTCCGCAGGTTGCCAGCAGCGCGGCGAACGCCGCGCCGATTCGAAAACGCCAGTTGCGTTGGCCTTTGGGGCGCAAGCGGCGAGCGTCAAAACCATCGGATAACTTCATTCCGACCTTCCTCAGTGGGTATCGGCCCTTCGACCGGAAGTTGACCGGGTTGTTCCTGAGGCTAAGACAATTACAGCTAATGAGAGGCTTTTGCGGATGAGCGGCGCATGGGCCGCTCATTGAACATCTATCAGATCAGGCTGCTGGTCTGGGCAACGGCGGCAAAGTTGTCGGCCATGATTGCCATTTCAGTCTGCTGAACATGCTCGGCGCTCAGCACGCCACCCTTGTAGGGCAGGTCGCGGGTGGCGCAGGCGTCTTCCACGAGGGTGCAGCGAAAGCCCAGGTTTTTCGCTGCCCGCACCGTGGTGCTGACGCTGGAGTGGCTCATGAAACCGCACACCACCAGATCCACCGAACCCAGTTCTTCGAGGCGTTTTTTCAGATCGGTGCCGTGAAACGCACTGGGCAGAATCTTCTCGATCCTGATTTCACCGTCCAGCGGCTCCAGCCCTGGAATGAACTGGCCACGCTCCCCGCGTGGGTCGAACAGACCACCGACAGTGCCGAGATGGCTGACGTGCACAATCGGCCGACCGGCTGCACGGGCGGCAGTGACCAATTGTTTGATGTTCGCGACTGCCTCATCCATGCCGCTCAGGGCAAGCGGGCCGCTGAGGTACTCTTTCTGGGCATCGATAATGATCAGGGTCGCATGACTCAGTTTGGCCGCCGGATAACCGCGACCGCTGAGTTGAAACATCGTTTGTGGAACGGACATTCTGGGGCTCCTTGGAGTGGGGCTTTTGCGCCATTGTCCTCTGGCTGAGCGCTTCTGTGAATCGCTACCATCGTAGGCACCGTCGTTACTGGCGTGCAGCGTTGTCAAGTGGTCCGTTTTGTTCAATACCCAAGTGAAAAAAGAGATTAGTCCTACATTGGCGATGGCGTTTTCCCGCGTTCGTCCTGCCGACGTTTGACTGGTAGAATCGCCAGTCGATTTTTCTGGAGTTTGCCGTCGTGATCACTTCCCGCCTTCGCACCCTGCGTGACCATATCCGTTGGGCCGTCAGCCGCTTCCATGGGGAGGATCTGTTTTTCGGCCATGGCACCGACAACGCTTGGGATGAAGCCCGTCAACTGGTGTTGGGTGCGCTGCACCTGCCGTGGGAAATCTCCGACAGCTACCTGGACTGCAATCTGGAAGAAGACGAGGTCGCGCATTTGCAGTTGCTGCTCAAGCGCCGCATCGAAGAGCGTGTGCCGACGGCCTATCTGCTGGGCGAGGCCTGGTTCTGCGGCCTGTCGTTCATCGTCGATGAGCGCGTGCTGATCCCGCGCTCGCCGATCGGCGAGTTGATCGAAAACCGTTTTACCCCATGGCTGGGCACGGAACCTGCGCGGATCCTCGACCTGTGCACCGGCTCCGGTTGCATCGGTATCGCCTGCGCCTACGAGTTCCAGGACGCCGAAGTGGTCTTGGCCGATCTGTCGTTCGAAGCGCTGGAAGTGGCCAACCAGAATATCGAACGCCATGGCGTCGATGAGCGGGTCTTCACGGTGCAGGGTGATGGTTTCGATGGCTTGCCGGGTCAGCGGTTCGACCTGATCGTGTCGAACCCGCCGTATGTGGACGCCGAAGATTTCGCCGACATGCCGGACGAATACCAGCATGAACCGGAGCTGGGCCTGGCCTGCGGTGACGATGGCTTGAATCTGGTGCGCCGCATGCTCGCCGAAGCGGCGGATCACCTGACCGAGAAGGGTTTGTTGATTGTCGAGGTGGGCAACAGCCAGATTCACGTTGAAGCGCTGTACCCGGAAGTCGACTTCGCCTGGCTTGAGTTCGAGCGTGGCGGGCATGGCGTGTTCATGTTGACGGCCGAACAGTGCCGCGATCATCAGGCGTTGTTCGCATCCCGCGTGTGACCTTTAAAAGCTTCGCGGGCAAGCCTCGCTCCTACGGATTCGGTGACC
>NZ_JBSVXG010000356.1:0-4010 GCF_054070595.1 Pseudomonas sp. SDO55104_S430
GCAGAACTAAATGTGGGAGCGGGCTTGCTCGCGAAAGCGGTGTGTCAGGCGACAGAGATTTCGAATGTGAGGGCCTCTTCGCGAGCAAGCCCGCTCCCACAGTAGATCTGTTGTGAACACAAAATCTGTGTACGACAACAACCCCCTGTGGGAGCGAGCCTGCTCGCGATGGCGGTGGGTCAGGCCTGCAGATATTCCCGAGCCAACCCGCAGGCGCGCTCGATCAGCATCGGCGCCATTTCAATCGCCGTCTGCGTCCCCCGGCGAGTGTGAATCCAGCCCAGGTAGGTCGTGCCGCGCAGCAGCAGGAACAACGCCAGTGTCTGCCGATCCGCCTCGGTCAGTGGCTTGACCGCGTGATACCCCGCCAGCAACGCCGCCTTGATCTGCTCGTACCGCGGATCATCCAGACAGAAGTACAGCGCAGTCGCCAACTCGAACATATGCCAGCCAAACCCGGCGTCATCAAAGTCGATCAAGCGCAAACTCGGGCCTTCGATCAGCAGGTTTTCCGGCACCAGATCAGCGTGGATCATGCCGAAGTTGCCCAGATGCCGCCCATACTGACGCAAGTCCCGACGCGCCCGACGCCGGGCCTCTTGCAGCAGATCCCGCTGCTCATCGCTCAACTGCTCCAGCTCCCAGAACCGCCCCCAGAACGGATTGGCGCCGATCAAACCTTCCTCGTCCCAGGCATGCCGGACAAACTCGTCCGGCTGCTGCCAATCCGCCGAATGCAGATGAATCCGCGCGGCAATCGCCCCCGCTTCGGCAAACAGAAAATCAATCTCCGTATCGGCCTGCACCCCGGCCTCGGAAGTGCCTGCGGTCGCCCCCGGCAACCACGCGAGCATGTCGACATGCCGCTCGCCGACCTCCGCGTGACTGACCTCGATCAAATGCCGCTGATCCTGCGCCCGAATGATCTGCGGCACAGTGATCCCGGCGCTTTCCAGCGCCTCCATCCATTGCAGTTCCGAGCGCAGCGCCGCTTCGCAGTGATAGCCGTTGCGATGAATGCGCAGGGCCACGCGCTGGCCGTCGTGGCGGCGGGCGGAGAACACTGCGTTCTCGCGGTATTTCACCAGTTCGATGTCGGCGAAATCGCCTTCCCAGTGCTGCAGGGCGTGGCGCGCCAGATCGTGCAGGCGAGCCACCTGCTGGTCGTGGCTCAAAGTGTGAAATTCAGTCATGGCAGGGCCTCAAATCGCGCTCAGGGCGTGGTCCAGGGTGTCGACGAAGATGTCTGCGTGCTCGCGGTTGAACACCAGCGGCGGGCGCAGCTTGAGGATGTTGTCGCCGGCGCCGATCTTGCTGATCAGCACGCCGTTGTCGCGCATGTCGTTGACCACCTTGCGCGCCTCCAGGCCCGCCGGTTCCTTGCTGGCGTGGTCGCGCACCAGTTCCATGGCGAAGAACATGCCCTTGCCGCGCACATCGCCGATGATCGAATGCTTGACGGCCAGCGCCTGCAAACGCTGCTGCACGTAGGCGCCGACGCTCTGCGCATTGAGCAGCAGCTGTTTCTCTTCAATTTCGTCCAGCACCGCCATGCCCACCGCCGCCGCCACGGGCGAACCGCCGAAGGTGTTGAAGTACATCGCGTTGCGCCCGAAGGATTCGACCAGCGCCTTGTGGGTGATCAACCCGGCCAGCGGATAGCCGTTACCCATGGGTTTGCCCAGAGTAACGATGTCCGGGGTCACGCCGTGGGCCTGATGGCCCCACAGGTGATCGCCGGTACGACCGAAACCGGACTGCACTTCATCGGCAATGAACAAACCACCCGCTGCACGGATCAGCTCCGCGGCCCTGGCGACGAAACTGGCCGGCACCCGTGGCAGGCCTTCGTTGGCGAACAGGGTGTCGATCAACAGCGCTGCCGGGCGAATGCCCTGGGCCTGCATCGAGGCAATCGCCGCGGCGATGTTGGCCGCGTATTCATCCGCCAGTTGCGCCTCGGTGGTGCCGGCCGGTGCACGGTACAGGCACGGAATCGGCACCGCACGGGCATGGGCGGCGAAGGGTTCGGGCGAGGGCAGGGCGGTGGTGACTTCGGCCAGGGACGCGGAGTTACCGTGGTAGTTGTAGTCGCTGATGATGATCCCGGTGCCGCCGCTGGCGTAGCGCGCCAGACGCAACGCCAGTTCATTGGCCTCCGTGCCGGTGCAGGTGAACATCGCGGTGTCCAGCGGCTGGGCGAAGGTGGCGGTCAGGCGCTCGGCGTAACGCACCACCTGCTCGTCCAGATAGCGGGTGTGGATGTTCAGGGTGCTCGCCTGGCGATGCATCGCCTCGACCACGCGCGGGTTGCAGTGACCGACGCAGGGCACGTTGTTGTAGACGTCCAGGTAGCGGCGACCGTCGATGTCGTACAGCCATACGCCTTCGCCACGCACAAGATGCAGCGGTTTGTCGTAGAACAGCGGCGAGGCGCTGCCCAGGACGCGATGGCGGCGTTGCAGGAGAGTGTCAGGCATGGTCTGGAACCTCGATTGCGGTGCTGCGGCGGGTGCGCAGCAGGAAGTTGAAAATGCACAGCACGAAGGTCGCGCCGAGGGCGATCAGCATCTTGAGATCGAGCTGGAAGCAGGCGGCGATCACCACCAGCGTCAGGGCCAGGCCCAGCCATGCCACCAGCTTGCCGCCGATCAGGCTGAACGGGCGTGGCAGGTCGGGCTGGCTGCTCTTGATGCGCAGGTAGGCGCCGAAAATGAACAGGTAGCAAACGTTGAGCAGCAGCACGACGGCGAGCATCACGGTGGCGGGATCGATCTCGGACATCGGCAGGCCAATGGCGCCGATCAGTAGCAGCGCCGGGTAAGGCGTGCGGCGCTTGCCGGTCTTGCCCAGCCACTGCGGGAACAGGCCGTCGCGGGCCATGGCGAACAGTTGCCGCGAGGCGGCGTAGACCAGGGAGAAGAAGGTGGCGATCAGGCCGAACACGCCACCGCAGCCGATGACCTTGGCCAGCCAGGAGTTTTCACCGAAAGCGCTGTTGCTCGACATCGCTGCGTACAGCGGATCGCCTGCTGAACCCACCAGCTCCACGCCGCCGGCGCCCGGTGCGCAGACCAGCACCACCAGAGCGGTGACCAGCAAGGTGCCGACAGCCGCGAGAATGCCGCGGGGCATGGTGCGGCCTGGATTCTCGGCTTCTTCCGCCGCCGAGCCGGTTTGCTCGACGGTGATGAACAGCCAGATGGCGAACGGCACGCAGGCGAAGATGCCGGCGAGGCTGACCGGGGTGGCGACGTTGGCCGGCAGCGCCAGCAGGTTGCTCAGTTCGACATGGGGCGCCATGGCCAGACCGAAGGTCAGCAGGGCGGCGACCGCGATCACCCCGGCAATGAAGGTCAGGCCCATGGCCTCGCCGACGCCGCGAAGGTGGATGCTGATGATAACGACGAACAACGCGATCTTCACCGTCCAGCCGCCAATGCCGAAGATGGATTCGGTGTAGGCGCAGATGAAGGTCGCAGCGGCGCCGGTGCCGATGGTCAACGCCAGCGCGCAGGCGACACCGACCAGATAACCCACGAACGGCCCGAACGCGGTCTGCGCATAGACAAACACGCCGCCGGCGCTGGGCAGGGCGGTGGACAGTTCCGCCACGCACAACGCCAGGCCTCCGCACAGCAGCGCCATCAGCAAGGTGGCGATCAGCATGTTCACCCAGCCACCGGCCGCCAGACCGAAGTTCCAGCCGGAAAACTGCCCGGCCACCACCAACGCGATTCCGAGGCCGGCAATCTTCGGCCAGCCCAACGCACTTTTCTTAAGCACAGACGTCTCCCGCGGCCCGAAAGCCGATTAATTGTTTTTAGTGAGAAATGGAGGGATTACAGCGTTGCCTTGCGCCCCTTCGCCAGGGCTGCCCCGATACTACGCCCGGGGTGTGGAGGGGGATGTTTGCGTGTGTGCCAGGTGGTTGGTTGTGGGTGCCAGATTGGGAGCAGATCAAGACTGTGGGAGCGGGCTTGCTCGCGAAAGCGGAGTGTCAGTCGAGG
>NZ_JBSVXG010000357.1:0-3966 GCF_054070595.1 Pseudomonas sp. SDO55104_S430
GCTGACCCACCGCTTTCGCGAGCAAGCCCGCTCCCACAATAAAATCCCTGCACGACCAAATGTCTTGCGACAGGCGCATTCGGCCCCGCCAACCTTATGTGATAGGCTTCTCCGGTTTGCACGATGGGCGGTTATGACCCGGTATTTTGCTACCGGCTTCTGAGCCTCCCATTTGTCCGCCTTCAGGAGTTCTCATGCGTCTGACCCAGATTTTCGCTGCAGCCGCCATTGCGCTGGTCAGCACCTTTGCCGTCGCCGATGACGCGGCCGACAAAGCCATCCGTAAAAGCCTGGAAAACCTCCAGCTCGAAGTGCCGGTAGAAACCATCACCGCCAGCCCGTTGCCGGGCCTGTATGAAGTCAAGCTCAAGGGCAGCCGAGTGCTCTACGCCAGCGCCGACGGCCAGTACGTGGTCCAGGGCTACATGTTCCAGCTCAAGGACGGCAAGCCGGTCAACCTCACCGAGAAAACCGAACGCCTGGGCATCTCCAAGCTGATCAACGACATTCCGGTCGCCGAAACCGTGGTCTACCCGGCCGTGGGCGAAACCAAGTCGCACATCACCGTGTTCACCGACACCACCTGCCCGTACTGCCACAAACTGCACGCCGAAATTCCCGAGCTGAACAAGCGCGGCATCGAAGTGCGCTATGTCGCTTTCCCGCGCCAGGGCCTGGGGTCGCCGGGTGACGAGCAACTGCAAGCCGTCTGGTGCTCCAAGGACAAGAAAGTCGCCATGGACCAGATGGTCGATGGCAAGGAAATCAAGGCCGCCAAGTGCGATAACCCGGTTTCCAAGCAGTTCGCCCTCGGCCAGTCGATCGGCGTGAATGGCACACCGGCCATCGTTTTGGCTGACGGTCAGGTCATTCCGGGCTACCAGCCTGCGCCACAAGTCGCCAAACTGGCGCTGAGCGCGAAGTAAATTCGCATCGTCACGGCCAGCCATTGACGATCGTGGTCCGGCAGCGACATCGCCGGACCATCAATAGAGAACCGCGATCCTGCGGTTGTTTTCACGGCCGGCCTCGAGTCGGCCGTTTTATGGGGAGTTCACAGTGAAACCGGTCAAAGTAGGCATCTGTGGGTTAGGGACCGTCGGTGGCGGAACCTTCAACGTACTTCAGCGCAACGCCGAGGAAATTGCTCGTCGTGCCGGGCGTGGGATCGAAGTGGCGCAAATTGCCATTCGCACGCCAAAGCCTCAGTTCCAAACGACCGGTATTGCGATTACCACCGATGTCTTCGAAGTGGCCACGAACCCTGAGATCGACATCGTCATAGAGCTCATGGGCGGCTATACCGTTGCCCGCGAGCTGGTACTCAAGGCCATCGAGAATGGCAAGCATGTGGTCACCGCGAACAAGGCACTGATTGCTGTTCACGGTAATGAGATTTTCGCCAAGGCCCGCGAGAAGGGCGTGATCGTTGCGTTCGAAGCGGCCGTGGCCGGTGGCATTCCGGTGATCAAGGCGATCCGTGAAGGTCTGTCCGCCAACCGTATCAACTGGGTCGCCGGCATCATCAACGGCACCGGCAACTTCATCCTCACCGAAATGCGCGAGAAGGGTCGCACCTTCGAAGACGTGCTGGTCGAGGCCCAGGAACTGGGTTACGCCGAAGCCGATCCGACCTTCGACGTCGAAGGCATCGACGCGGCGCACAAGCTGACGATCCTGGCCTCTATCGCATTCGGTATCCCGCTGCAATTCGACAAGGCTTACACCGAAGGCATCACCAAGCTGACCACCGCCGACGTGAACTACGCCGAAGCGCTGGGCTACCGCATCAAGCACCTGGGCGTGGCACGCAGCACCGCTTCGGGTATCGAGTTGCGCGTACACCCGACGCTGATCCCGGCCGATCGCCTGATCGCCAACGTCAACGGCGTGATGAACGCGGTGATGGTCAACGGCGACGCCGCCGGTTCGACCCTGTTCTACGGCGCCGGCGCCGGCATGGAACCGACCGCTTCGTCGGTGATTGCGGACCTGGTGGACGTGGTTCGCGCCATGACTTCCGATCCGGAAAACCGCGTACCGCACCTGGCCTTCCAGCCGGACTCGCTGTCGGCCCATCCGATCCTGCCGATCGAATCCTGCGAAAGCGCTTACTACCTGCGCATCCAGGCCAAGGACCATCCGGGCGTGCTGGCGCAGGTGGCGAGCATCCTGTCGGAGCGCGGCATCAATATCGAATCGATCATGCAGAAGGAAGTCGAAGAACACGACGGCCTGGTGCCAATGATCCTGCTGACCCACCGCGTGGTGGAACAGCGCATCAACGATGCGATCGCTGCCCTCGAGTCTCTGGCTGGCGTGGTGGGTCCGGTTGTACGGATCCGCGTTGAACATTTGAATTAATACAGCAGCGGCAAGCTGCAAGCTTCAAGCTGCAAGTAAAGGCAGTAGCGCTTTTACTTGTAGCTTGCAGCTGACAGCTTGAAGCTCAAACCGAAGGTTTGCCCCTATGCGCTACATCAGTACCCGCGGCCAGGCACCGGCCCTGAATTTCGAAGACGTCCTGCTGGCTGGCCTTGCCACCGACGGCGGTCTGTACGTCCCGGAAAACCTGCCACGTTTCACCCAGGAAGAAATCGCTTCCTGGGCCGGCCTGCCGTATCACGAGCTGGCTTTCCGCGTCATGCGTCCGTTCGTGACCGGCAGCATTCCGGATGCCGACTTCAAAAAAATCCTCGAAGAAACCTACGGCGTGTTTGCCCACAACGCCGTCGCGCCGCTGCGTCAGCTGAACGGCAACGAATGGGTGCTGGAGCTGTTCCACGGCCCGACCCTGGCGTTCAAGGACTTTGCCCTGCAACTGCTCGGTCGTTTGCTCGACTACGTGCTGGAAAAGCGCGGCGAGCGCGTGGTGATCGTCGGCGCCACTTCCGGTGACACCGGTTCGGCCGCCATCGAAGGCTGCAAGCATTGCGAAAACGTCGACATCTTCATCCTGCACCCGCACAACCGTGTGTCCGAAGTGCAGCGTCGGCAGATGACCACCATTTTCGGTGAGAACATCCACAACATCGCCATCGAAGGCAACTTCGATGACTGCCAGGAAATGGTCAAAGCGAGCTTCGCCGACCAGGGCTTCCTCAAGGGCACTCGCCTGGTGGCGGTGAACTCGATCAACTGGGCGCGGATCATGGCCCAGATCGTCTACTACTTCCATGCGTCCCTGCAGCTGGGCGGCCCGGCGCGTTCGGTGTCGTTCTCGGTGCCAACCGGCAACTTCGGCGATATCTTCGCCGGTTACCTGGCGCGCAACATGGGCCTGCCGATCAACCAGTTGATCGTCGCCACCAACCGCAACGACATCCTGCACCGCTTCATGAGCGGCAATCAGTACGTCAAGGAAACCCTGCACGCCACCCTGTCGCCGTCCATGGACATCATGGTTTCGTCGAACTTCGAGCGTCTGCTGTTCGACCTTCACGGTCGCAACGGCGCGGCGATCGCCGGGCTGATGGACAGCTTCAAGCAGGGCGGCGGCTTCAGCGTCGAGCAGGAGCGCTGGACCGAAGCACGCAAGCTGTTCGACTCGCTGGCCGTGGATGACGCACAAACCTGCGAAACCATCGCCGAAGTCTACGAGCAGACCGGTGAAGTGCTGGATCCTCACACCGCCATCGGCGTTAAGGCCGCACGCGAATGCCGCCGCAGCCTGGACATCCCGATGGTGATCCTGGGCACCGCCCACCCGGTCAAATTCCCGGATGCCGTGGAAAAGGCCGGCGTCGGCAAGGCACTGGAATTGCCTGTGCATCTGACTGATCTGTTCGAGCGTGACGAGCGTTGCACCGTACTGCCGAATGACCTGAAGGCCGTTCAAGCCTTCGTCAGCCAGCACGGTAATCGCGGTAAGCCTCTATAAGGCTACCCTTCCCCCTGTGGAAGCTATCCAACTGTGGCGAGGGGGCTTGCCCCCGTTGGACTGCGCAGCAGTCCCATCTTTTGGGG
>NZ_JBSVXG010000358.1:0-3929 GCF_054070595.1 Pseudomonas sp. SDO55104_S430
CAATATTGATGTGACTGACATAAAGCATCGCGAGCAGGCTCGCTCCCACAAGTGTTTTGAATACTCGAAATTACTTGGTTTTCTTCGGAATCCGCACCAGCTCGGTGCCCGAATACATGTCATGCCAGCTGCGCTTCTGCTTGTCGAACAGCGACCAGATGAATCCCAGGCCAACGCACAGCCAGGACGCGATCGATACCACAAAGCGCAGCAGCGCCTGCCACAGGCTGATGGACGATCCGTCGGCGTTCTGCACACGAATACACCACACCTGCATGCCCAGGGTCTGACCGGAATGGGTCCAGAACTTGGCGAAGAAGCCAAACAGGACAAACAGCAGCACTGTCGAAAGCAGCGGGTCGCCATCAAGTGCGCCGGCTTCCGTGAGCGCGCGCATTTTCTCTTCGCCGATGATCGCCATCTGGATCATCTTGTAGGCGCCGCTAGTGACGATCAGCAGGGCGGTACACAGCAGGAAGTCATAGAACATCGCGGCCAGACGACGGCCCAGGCCAGCGGCAGGAAATTCGCCCTGAGGGGTGAGCAGGTGTTTCGACATGTTGGCTCTCGGCGAAAAAAGAAGCCATTTTACGGATTTACGCGCACAAAAAAGCCCCTGATGTCAGCATCAGGGGCTTTTTCGTTACAGAAGATTAGGCTTCTGCTTGTACTTCGTCAGCCTGCATGCCTTTCTGGCCTTGCACGGCGATGAAAGTCACTTTCTGGCCTTCTTTCAGGCTCTTGAAGCCGTTGCCCTGAATAGCGCGGAAATGCACGAACAGATCCGGACCGCTTTCTGGAGTGATAAAACCAAAACCTTTCTCGTCGTTAAACCACTTGACGGTACCGCTCTGACGTTGGGACATTTCTTATTTCCTTTGACGCTAAAATTAATGACAGTCTCTATCTTGTGACAGAGTACTGGGGCTGGTTGCAGGAGAGTAAGAAGACGCCGAACGGGATGTAGCTAACTTGTAGGCTACTGCCCAGGTCACGATTCCAAGCGACCCATGCAAACACAGTGAACAAACTCTACGCCAACTATGGGAGAAAAAACAAGCCCCTGCGCAGCCCCGGATTTGCTCAGCTTGCTGGCAATTATCGGGAAATTGGCAGTTCTTATTCTTTGCGCTTGTTCCGTTGTTTTCGATCGTTATAAGCAAAGTTCATAATCGAAGCCGACGTAAAACAGATGCACTGTTTTATGGCGGTTGCGTTACACATTAGTGCACTGTTAACGCAACCGCGTTACTTATAGGAACAGTTAATCAGCCGCGATAGTAGCGTTGAGGAACAAATGGCATTTTGCTTACAAGCAAAGGAACCTTTTTCCCACGGACAATTGCCCAAACCTGGGTGTCCAGAGCGGTATAAGCGCTATTGACGTAACCCATCGCCAGCGGACCACCTAGGGTCGGTCCGAAACCGCCGCTGCAGACGCTGCCGATGATTTCGCCGGCCTCGTTGACGATCTCTGCACCTTCGCGCACCGGAGTCCGTTCCTGCGGCAGCAGGCCCACACGTTTACGGCTGACACCGTTCTGTTGCTGCTCGAATACGTTTTCGGCGCCCGGGAAACCACCGGCACGCGCGCCATCGGCACGGCGCGGCTTGGAGATGGCCCACAACAGACTGGCTTCGATCGGGGTGGTTTCGGTGTTCATGTCGTGGCCGTACAGGCACAGACCGGCTTCCAGGCGCAGCGAATCGCGAGCGCCCAGGCCGATGGCTTCGACTTCCTGCTCGGCCAGCAGCGCGCGGGCGAGGGCTTCGGCATTGGCCGCCGGCACGGAGATTTCGAAACCGTCTTCACCGGTGTAACCCGAGCGGCTGACGAAGCAGTCCACACCCAGCAGGGAGACGCGGGCGAACTGCATGAAGGTCATCTTGGCCACTTCCGGTGCCAGACGCGCCAGTACAGTGACCGCCGCCGGGCCTTGCAGGGCCAGCAGGGCTCGCTCTTCGAACAAAGGCTCGATCTTGCACTGCTCGCCGATGTGCTTCTGCAGATGCGCCAGGTCCTGATCCTTGCAGGCGGCGTTGACCACCAGGAACAGCTCGTCGTTACCCAGATTGGCGACCATCAGGTCGTCGAGGATGCCGCCGTTTTCGTTGGTGAACATCGCGTAGCGCTGCATGCCCACCGGCAGATCGATGATATCCACCGGCACCAGGGTTTCCAGGGCCTTGGCAGCGTTGGCACCGGTCAGGCGAATCTGGCCCATGTGCGATACATCGAACAGACCGGCCTGATCGCGGCTGTGCTGGTGTTCTTTCATAACGCCCAGCGGGTATTGCACAGGCATGTCATAGCCGGCGAAGGGCACCATGCGCGCACCCAGTTCAACGTGCAATGCGTGCAACGGGGTTTTCAACAGTTGTTCGGTGGACATACTCAGCTCCTGAAAATGTGTGCCGCGGCGCGAAGGCTCATCAGCACTCGATAATGTTGACCGCCAAACCGCCACGGGCGGTTTCCTTGTATTTGCTTTTCATGTCGGCGCCGGTCTGGCGCATGGTGCGGATGACCTTGTCGAGGGAGACGAAATGGTGACCGTCGCCCCGCATGGCCATGCGCACGGCATTGATGGCCTTGACCGAGCCCATGGCGTTGCGCTCGATGCAAGGCACTTGCACCAGCCCGCCAATCGGGTCGCAGGTCAGGCCCAGATTGTGTTCCATGCCGATTTCCGCGGCGTTCTCCACCTGCTGCACCGTGCCGCCCAGCACTTCGCACAGTGCACCGGCCGCCATGGAGCAGGCGACTCCGACCTCGCCCTGGCAGCCGACTTCGGCGCCGGAGATCGAGGCGTTTTCCTTGTAGAGGATGCCGATGGCCGCGGCGGTCAGCAGAAAGCGCACCACGCCGTCATCGTTCGCGGTGGGGATGAAGCGCATGTAGTAATGCAGCACCGCCGGAATGATCCCGGCCGCGCCGTTGGTCGGAGCGGTCACTACACGCCCGCCATTGGCGTTTTCTTCGTTGACCGCCAGGGCGTACAGGTTGACCCAGTCCAGCACCGAGAGCGGATCGCGCAGGGACGATTCAGGGTTCTTGCACAATTGCTGATACAGCGCGGTCGCTCGGCGTTTGACCTTCAGGCCACCGGGCAGGATGCCTTCGTTGCGGCAACCGGCAGCGACGCAGTCCTGCATGACTTGCCAGATCTTCAGCAGGCCGGCGCGGGTTTCCGCTTCTGGGCGCCAGGCGCTTTCGTTGGTCAGCATCACCTGGCTGATGGACAGGCCGTAGGTGGCGCAGTGAGCGAGCAGTTCCTTGGCGTTCTTGAAGGGAAAGGTCAGCGGTGTGGCGTCTTCGACGATACGGTCGGCGCCAGCGGCGTCTTCATCGACGACGAAACCGCCGCCTACCGAGTAGTACTCGCGGCTGCGGATCTGCAGGCCTGCGGAGTCGAAGGCGCGAAAAATCATGCCGTTGGGGTGATAGGCCAGCGGTTTGCGAATCATCGCCAGGTGTTCTTTCTCGTTGAACGCAATGCTGTGTTCGCCGAGCAGGTTCAAGCGTCCGTTGCCGCGAATGTCCTGCAGGCGGGCGGCGACGGTTTCGGTGTCCACGGTATCCGGGTGCTCGCCTTCGAGGCCAAGCAGCACGGCCTTGTCGCTGCCGTGTCCCTTGCCGGTAGCGCCGAGCGAGCCGTAGAGCTCGACTTTGACGCTGGTGGTCGCCGCCAGCAGCCCTTCACGGCGCAAGCCTTCGACGAAGCGCGCGGCTGCGCGCATCGGGCCGACGGTGTGGGAGCTGGAGGGGCCGATGCCAATCTTGAACAGGTCGAACACGCTGAGCGACATGGTTGTTCTCCGGTTTCTTGTTATAGGAATTGGCGGATCTTCATAACTGAAGACGATCCTGTGGGAGCTGGCTTGCCTGCGATGGCGGTGGATCAGTCGACATCGCGGTTACCTGACGC
>NZ_JBSVXG010000359.1:0-3925 GCF_054070595.1 Pseudomonas sp. SDO55104_S430
AGGAGCGAGGCTTGCCCGCGAAGAGGCCCCGTCAGGCGACGAAAATCTTATTCGTCATCATCGAAGTTATAGCTACCCGGCGCCAGGTTCTCGAACCGGGTGTATTTACCGATGAACGCCAGCCGGATAAAGCCGATCGGGCCGTTACGCTGCTTGCCGATGATGATTTCGGCGATGCCTTTGTGCTCGGTTTCCGGGTGATACACCTCGTCGCGGTACACGAACATGATCACGTCGGCGTCCTGCTCGATCGCTCCGGATTCGCGCAAGTCGGAGTTCACCGGGCGCTTGTTCGGCCGCTGTTCCAGGGAGCGGTTGAGCTGGGACAGTGCCACCACCGGGCAGTTGAATTCCTTGGCCAGGGCTTTCAGGGAACGGGAGATCTCGGAAATCTCGTTGGTCCGGTTATCACCGCTGGAGCCCGGGATCTGCATCAGCTGCAGGTAGTCGATCATGATCAGGCCGATTTCGCCGTGCTCACGCACCAGTCGCCGGGTACGGGCGCGCATCTCGGACGGGCTGATACCGGCGGTATCGTCGATGAACAGCTTGCGGTCGTTCAGCAGGTTGACCGCCGAAGTCAGGCGCGGCCAGTCATCGTCTTCCAGCTGGCCGGAACGGACCTTGGTTTGGTCGATACGGCCCAGGGACGAGAGCATACGCATGATCAGCGATTCGCCTGGCATCTCGAGGGAGTACACCAGCACCGCCTTGTCGCTGCGCAGTACGGCGTTTTCCACGAGGTTCATCGCGAAGGTGGTCTTACCCATCGACGGACGACCGGCGACGATGATCAAGTCGGCCGGTTGCAGGCCGCTGGTCTTGTCGTCGAGGTCGGTGTAGCCGGTGGACAGGCCGGTAATGCCTTCACCGGTGTTGAACAGGGTGTCGATGCGGTCGATGGCCTTGGTCAGCAAATCGTTGACGCCCACCGGACCGGTGGTCTTCGGGCGGGCCTCGGCGATCTGGAAGATCTGCCGCTCGGCCTCGTCGAGAATCTCTTCGGCGGTACGGCCTTCGGGGTTGAAGGCGCTGTCGGCGATCTCATTGCTGATGCCGATCAGTTGGCGCAAGGTCGCACGCTGGCGGACGATCTGCGCATAGGCCTTGATGTTGGCGACCGAAGGCGTGTTTTTTGCCAGTTCCCCCAGATAACCGAGACCGCCGACCTGGGACGTCTGTCCTTCCTTGTCCAATTGCTCGGCCAGGGTCACGACGTCGATCGGCATGTTCTGATCGGCAAGCTTGGAGATCGCACGGAAAATCAGGCGGTGGTCATGTCGATAGAAATCACCGTCGGAGACTTGATCGAGCACGCGCTCCCAGGCGTTGTTGTCCAGCATCAGACCACCGAGCACAGCCTGTTCGGCCTCGATGGAATGCGGCGGCACCTTCAGCGCGGCGGTTTGCAGATCGTATTGCTCGGGAACTGAGATTTCGTTCATGGCCACTTGGATTGTTTGGAAAAGCAGGGGTTGAAAAACAGGTATTGCCAGAAAGACAAAGGGCACGACCTGTAAACAGGATCGTGCCCGATGTTAACCGCCTGACGGACAAGCCGCCAGCCGATCAGGTGTTGCTTAAGCTGCTACCACGACAACGCGTACGGTGGCTTCAACTTCAGCGTGCAGGTGCACGGCTACGTCGAATTCGCCTACGTTGCGGATGGTGCCGTTCGGCAGACGAACTTCGCTCTTCTGCACTTCAACGCCGGAGGCGGTCAGTGCGTCAGCGATGTCGTGGGTGCCAATCGAACCGAACAGCTTGCCTTCGTCACCGGCAGTGGCAGTGATGGTCACTTCCAGCTCAGCCAGGTGAGCAGCGCGGCTTTCAGCCGATGCTTTACGGTCAGCTGCAGCTTTTTCCAGCTCAGCGCGACGCTCTTCGAACGCAGCCAGGTTGGCAGCGGTCGCAGCGGTGGCTTTGCCGAAAGGCAGCAGGTAGTTACGGCCGTAACCGGCCTTAACGTTTACTTTATCGCCCAGGTTGCCCAGGTTTGCGATTTTTTCCAGAAGGATCAGTTGCATTTGGAAATCCTCTAACTTTTAACCTTCACCGTTCGCGTTATCAGCGTCTTTCGACGCCAGACGCCCGCGAAAATCAATCAGGCTGTCGACGATGGCCAGGACCACCAGCAACGGATAGATCAGCTGCATGAACAGCAACAGCGTTACGTACAACCCCACCAGCCAGAACCTGGCCAGTCGCTTTTGCGCCACCAGCCCGTGAATCAGGGCCAGTCCGGCGAAAACCAGCGGTACGCTGCACAACGGCACAAGCATGGACATCTGGGCACCGAAGTTCGGTGTCACAACCATGCCCGCCAGCAGCAACATCGCGGGCCCCAGCGGGATTCTCACGGCGCGAAACTCGCGACCGAAACCACCTGGGTTGTACAACAACGCCTGCCAGTAGCGCCCGACAATCAGGCTCAGCACACTGACGATTTGCAGCAAGGCCGCTATCAGGCCAGTCAGGATAGGTGCAATCAGGGCCGCGAAACGCGCTTGCTCGTCTACCGACATCTGCTGGTAGACCTGACCGAGTAGCGACGGCATGACTTTGATCAAAGCCTGCGCCAGCATCTCGATCTGGGGACCAAAAGCCGTCCCCAGCACCACTGAAAACACCACTCCCATCGCTATGCTGACCAGCAGCACGCGGAGCCAGGACTCACTTGCGCGCAAAACCAACGCAAGGCTCGCAGACCCCAGCAGCACCAGAAGTGCCCGTGGGTCGTCGGAGTACAGCCACCAGATCAACGCCGGCAGCAGTCCCAGAGCAAGAACGCCCAGGGCGTCCTTCATTCCGCGCCGCAAGAGCACAAGGCATCCGGCGGCAGCACCCAACCAATACAACAGCGGCAACGCCGCGCATCCAGCCACTACCAGAGTGGCCTGCATACGGCCCCGCATGATGAACTCAGCTAAGGCACGCATACATTCAATCCTTTGCTACGTGTCGACTGCCCGGTCTCAGCGGCCGTGGCTGTCGGTGTAGGCCAGCAGGGCCAGGAAGCGGGCGCGCTTGATAGCGGTGGCCAGCTGACGCTGATAACGAGCTTTGGTACCGGTGATGCGGCTTGGAACGATTTTGCCGGTCTCGGATACGTAGGCTTTCAGAGTGTTGAGATCTTTGTAATCGATCTCTTTCACGTCTTCAGCGGTGAAGCGGCAGAATTTACGACGACGGAAGAAACGTGCCATTTGATAGGCTCCTTAAAAGGTCCGTGGATTACTCGTCAGCGTTATCGCTGTTGTCGCTGTCATCACTATCAGCGCTTTCAGCGCCTTCGTGCTCAGGACGGTCGCGACGCTCACGGCGCTCACTGCGGTTTTCTTCAGCCTTGAGCATCTCGGACTGGCCGGTAACGGCTTCGTCGCGACGGATGACCAGGTTACGGATCACTGCATCGTTGTAACGGAAGTTGTCTTCCAGCTCGGCCAGGGCCTTGCCAGTGCACTCAACGTTCAGCATCACGTAGTGAGCCTTGTGAACATTGTTGATTGCGTAGGCCAGTTGACGACGGCCCCAGTCTTCCAGACGGTGGATTTTGCCGCCGTCTTCTTCGATCAGCTTGGTGTAACGCTCAACCATGCCGCCGACTTGCTCGCTCTGGTCAGGGTGGACCAGAAAGATGATTTCGTAATGACGCATGAATGCTCCTTACGGGTTGTAGCCTGCCGCTCAAAAGCGGTCAGACAAGGAGTGAATGACACTTATGGACTTGCGTGGACGAGGCACATGCGCGCCTGCCGTCACAGCAAGGGGCGCAATTGTAGAGAAGGGTCGTGGGAGGTGCAAGGTAATTGGTGATTATTTGAACAACCGCCAATCCTTTGGCTCACCACAAAACAACTGTGGGAGCGGGCTTGCTCGCGAAGAGGCCATATCAGTCGACATCATCGTCGCCTGACACACCGTC
>NZ_JBSVXG010000360.1:0-3924 GCF_054070595.1 Pseudomonas sp. SDO55104_S430
TGCGTAGACCTTGTAGGAGCGAGGCTTGCCCGCGAAGACGCCCGCCCAGGCGCCACACCTCCAAAATCTTGGCCAAACCAGTCAAGCAACTTGAAAGCTTTGACCATTGCCCGCCACCCCGCGCGGAGCGAGTATTTCTCTGTTGGTTACGGTTCCCCCAACCTAATAAAAACAGAGAGGGATTCTGGCAATGCGCGATTACTTGTCTGCCGTTTCACAGTTCAACTATCAGCACACCGTCGACGCCGCACTCGCGGGCGATCTGACGGCTCTCAATGCCTGTGTCGAGTGTTGCGACCGGCATGCCTTGCCGGGGCGCATCGCGCTGTTCTGGGAAGGTCGTGATGGCAGCAGCGCCACGTACACCTTCAGCGACCTGCAGGACAAGGCCGCGCGTTTTGCCAACTTCCTCCTGAGCCAGGGCGTGCAGAAGGGCGACAAGGTCGCCGGCCTGCTGCCACGCAATATCGAATTGCTGATCACCGTGTTCGCCGCCTGGCGCATCGGCGCGGTCTATCAGCCGCTGTTCACCGCCTTCGGCCCCAAGGCCATCGAGCATCGCCTGGGCTGCTCGGGCGCAAAAGTCGTGGTCACCGACGCGGTCAACCGCTCCAAACTCGCCGAAGTCGCCGATTGCCCGACCATCGTCACCGTCGGCGGACCGAAGGGCCAGGGCATTGTCCGTGGCGACTTCAGCTTCTGGGCCGAACTGGCCAACTATTCCTCCGAGTGCGAACCGGTGATGCTCACCGGCGAAGACCCGTTCCTGCTGATGTTTACTTCGGGCACCACCGGACCGTCGAAAGCACTGTCGGTGCCGCTCAAGGCCATCGTCGCCTTCCAGAGCTACACCCGTGACGCCGTGGACCTGCGCCCTGAAGACGCGTTCTGGAACGTCGCCGATCCGGGCTGGGCCTACGGCATCTACTTCGGCGTGACCGGCCCGATGGGCATGGGCCACCCGATCACCTTCTACGATGGCCCGTTCACCCTCGAAAGCACCTGCCGGGTGATCAACAAGTACGGCATCACCAACCTCACGGGTTCGCCGACTGCCTACCGCTTGCTGATTGCCGGCGGCGACGAGTTCGCCAAGTCGATCAAGGGCAAACTGCGCATCGTCAGCAGCGCCGGCGAACCGCTGAATCCGGAAGTGATCCGCTGGTTTGCCGACAACCTCGGCGTGGTCATTCACGACCATTACGGCCAGACCGAACTGGGCATGGTGCTGTGCAACCACCACGGCCTGGAGCACTCGATCCATATGGGCGCCGCCGGTTTTGCTTCTCCCGGCCACCGCATCGTGGTGCTGGACGAGGAATACAAGGAATTGGGCGTCGGCCAGCCGGGCATTCTGGCCATCGACCGCAGCCAGTCGCCGATGTGCTGGTTCGCCGGCTACGAAGGCGCGCCGACCAAGGCCTTCGTCGGTAACTACTACCTGAGCGGCGACACCGTCGAGTGGAACCCGGACGGCAGCATCAGCTTCGTCGGCCGCAGCGACGACGTGATCACCACCTCCGGTTATCGCGTCGGCCCGTTCGACGTCGAAAGCGCGCTGATCGAACACCCGGCGGTGATCGAGGCGGCGGTGGTCGGCAAGCCCGATCCGGAACGTACGGAACTGGTGAAGGCGTTCGTGGTGCTCAGCGCGCAGTACCGCGCCGCGCCGGAACTGGCCGAAGAGCTGCGCCAGCATGTGCGCAAGCGGCTGGCGGCGCACTCGTATCCCCGTGAAATCGAATTTGTCAGCGAGTTGCCGAAAACCCCGAGCGGCAAATTGCAGCGCTTTATCTTGCGCAACCAGGAAATCGCCAAGGCTCAAGAGGCCGCGGCGAAGAACGTTTCAGCTTGAATCCAAGGAAACAATGATGCAGATCGAAAACAAGGTTTTTCTCGTCACCGGCGGTGCCTCGGGCCTGGGCGCGGCCACCGCTGAAATGCTGGTGGCTGCCGGCGCCAAAGTAATGCTGGTGGACATGAACGCCGAGGCCGTTGCGGCCCAGGCCCAGCGTCTTGGCGCGCAAAGCGTTGTCGCCGACATCAGCAGCGAAGCCGATGCCGAGGCGGCGGTGCAAGCCACGGTCAAGGCTTTTGGCGGCCTCAACGGGCTGGTCAACTGCGCCGGCATCGTGCGCGGCGAGAAGATCCTCGGCAAGAACGGTCCGCACGCCCTGGCCAGCTTCAGCCAGGTGATCAACGTCAATGTGATCGGCAGTTTCAACATGCTGCGCCTGGCGTCGGCGGTGATTGCCGAGAGCGAGCCGGATGCCGGTGGCGAACGCGGCGTGATCATCAACACCGCCTCGGCGGCCGCCTACGACGGCCAGATCGGCCAGGCGGCCTACGCGGCTTCAAAGGGCGCGATCGTCAGCCTGACCCTGCCTGCCGCCCGCGAGCTGGCGCGTTTCGGCATCCGCGTGATGACCATCGCCCCGGGCATCTTCGAAACCCCGATGATGGCCGGCATGACCCCGGAAGTGCGCGATTCCCTGGCCGCCGGCGTGCCGTTCCCGCCACGCCTGGGCAAACCCGCCGAGTACGCGGCGCTGGCCCGGCATATCATTGAAAACAGCATGCTCAACGGCGAGGTGATCCGTCTCGACGGCGCCTTGCGCATGGCCGCCAAATAAGGAGGATTTGTCATGACTATTGCCAACGATCCAATCGTTATCGTCAGCGCCGTTCGCACCCCGATGGGCGGTTTCCAGGGCGAACTGAAAAGCCTGACCGCGCCGCAACTGGGCGCTGCCGCAATCAAGGCCGCCGTCGAGCGCGCGGGCGTTTCCGCCGATTCGGTTGAAGAAGTGCTGTTCGGTTGCGTGCTGTCCGCCGGCCTCGGCCAGGCCCCGGCGCGTCAGGCGGCACTGGGCGCCGGGCTGAACAAGTCGACCCGTTGCACCACCCTGAACAAGATGTGCGGTTCGGGCATGGAAGCGACCATCCTGGCCCACGACATGCTGCTGGCCGGCAGCGCCGACGTGGTGGTTGCCGGTGGCATGGAAAGCATGTCCAACGCACCGTACCTGCTGGACCGCGCCCGCGCCGGTTATCGCATGGGCCACGGCCGCGTGCTTGACTCGATGTTCCTCGACGGTCTGGAAGACGCCTACGACAAGGGCCGTCTGATGGGCACCTTCGCCGAAGATTGCGCCGAAACCCATCATTTCAGCCGCGAAGCCCAGGATGCGTTCGCCATCGCCTCGACCACCCGCGCCCAGCAGGCGATCAAGGACGGCAGCTTCAAGGACGAGATCGTGCCGCTGACCGTGACCGTCGGCAAAGAGCAGGTGACCATCAGCAACGACGAACAGCCGCCGAAAGCCAAGCTGGACAAGATTGCTTCGCTCAAGCCTGCGTTCCGCGATGGCGGCAGCGTGACGGCGGCCAACTCAAGTTCCATCTCCGACGGTGCGGCGGCGCTGGTGCTGATGCGCCGCTCCGAAGCCGACAAGCGCGGTTTGAAGCCGCTGGCGGTGATTCACGGCCACTCGGCCTTCGCCGATACACCGGGCCTGTTCCCGGTGGCGCCGATTGGCGCGATCCAGAAGCTGATGAAGAAAACCGGCTGGTCGCTCAATGACGTGGACCTGGTGGAAGTCAACGAAGCCTTCGCCGTGGTCGCCATGGCGGCCATGACCCAAATGGAAATCCCCCACGAGAAGCTCAACGTCCACGGCGGCGCCTGCGCCCTGGGCCACCCGATCGGCGCGTCCGGCGCACGGATCCTCGTGACCCTGCTGTCGGCGTTGCGCCAGAAGGGCCTCAAACGTGGTGTGGCGGCGGTCTGCATTGGTGGCGGTGAAGCGACGGCGATGGCTGTGGAGTGTCTGGTCTAAGGCAATCCTCCATCCCTGTGGGAGCGGGGGTGGTCTCGAGGAAACACAACCAACCGACACACTTCGTTTCTGCATCCCCACCACC
>NZ_JBSVXG010000361.1:0-3922 GCF_054070595.1 Pseudomonas sp. SDO55104_S430
GATACATGAGTCGTCTGACACGACGCCTTCGCGAGCAAGCCCGCTCCCACAGGGTTAGGTGTGAACCGGGAAATAAAAAAGCCGCAACCTGAGTTGCGGCTTTTTCGTTAGCGCCAGGGATCAGTGAGCAAACAACGAATTACCCTTCTGCCCCGCCAGCTTCTCCGGCTTGATCAGGAACCGAGCCAGCGCCGGCAGCAGCCACAGCGCACCAAACATGTTCCACAGCAACATGAAGGTCAGCATCAGGCCCATGTCCGCCTGGAACTTGATCGCCGAGAAGATCCAGGTGCACACACCGATGGCCAGGCACAGACCGGTGAACAACACCGCCTTACCGGTGGACTTCAGCGTCTGGTAGTACGCCTCTTGTAGCGGCAGACCAGCACGCAGGAAGCTTTCCAGACGGCTGTAGATGTAGATCCCGTAGTCCACGCCGATCCCCACACCCAAGGCCACGACCGGCAGGGTCGCGACTTTCACGCCGATGCCCATGAAGGCCATCAGGGCGTTGCCCAGCACCGACGTCAGCACCAGCGGCAGCACGATGCAAAGAGTCGCCGCCCAGGAGCGGAAGGTGATCATGCACATCACCGCGACGCAGATGTACACCAGGATCAGGATGGTCAGCTCGGACTTCTTGATCACCTCGTTGGTGGCCGCTTCAATCCCCGCGTTACCGGCGGCAAGGATGAACTCCAGGCCGTCCTTGTTGTTCTCCTTGGCGAACTCCTGCACCGCATGCACCGCACGATCCAGGGTCTCGGCCTTGTGGTCGTTGAGGAACACCAGCACCGGCGCCAGCGAGCAATTGTTGTTGTACAGGCCATCGGCACGGGCGATGGAGTTGTTCAACACATCCGGGTTACGCGACAGGGTTTCCCACTTCAGGTTGCCCTCGTTCATGCCCTTGATCATCTGCTTGGACACGGTCACCAGGGAAATCGCCGACTGCACGCCCTCGGTGTTCTGCATCTTCCACATCAGCTCGTCGATCGGCGCCATGGCTTCGTAGCGCGAGCAGCCTTCGGACTTGGTCTTGACCATCACCACCAGAACGTCGGAGCTGGTGGAGTAGTTGCTGATGATGAAGTTGTTGTCCTTGTTGTAGCGCGAGTCCGGACGCAGTTCTGGCGCGCCCTGGTCGAGGTCGCCGATCTTCAGGTTCTGGCTGTACCAGAGGCCGCCACTGAAGGCAATCAAGGCCAGCAGGATCGACACCGGCGCAACCTTGGCGCTGGCGAAGTTCGCCAGCAGGCGCCAGAACGGGTGTTCACGGTGTGCGTCCTTCTTGCTGCGCTCGACCGCACGCTTGCTGATGCCGACATAGGAAATCGCCACCGGCAGCAGGATCAGGTTGGTGAACACGATCACCGCCACGCCGATGGAGGCACCGATTGCCAGTTCGCGAATCACGCCGATGTCGATGATCAACAGGGTGATGAAGCCCACGGCGTCGGCGAGGATCGCGATCATCCCCGGCAGGAACAGTTGACGGAAGGTGCGGCGAGCCGCGGTGAGGGCGTTGTCAGCTTCGCTGGATTGCAGGGCGATACCGTTGATCTTCTGCACGCCGTGGGAAATGCCGATGGCGAAGATCAGGAACGGCACCAGCATCGAGTACGGATCTAGGCCGAAACCGAAGAAGTGCATCAGGCCCAACTGCCAGATCACCGCCACCAGCGTGGTGCTCAATACCGCCACGGTGCTGCGCATGCAGTTGGTGAACCAGTACAGCAGGATCAAGGTGATGACAAAGGCGACGCCGAAGAACATCACCACCATCACCAGGCCGTCGATCAGGTCGCCGACCTTCTTGGCGAAACCGACGATGTGAATCTTGATGTTGGGGTTCTGTTTTTCGAACTTGTCACGGATCTTGTCTTCAAGATCGTGGGAGAACTTGCGGTAGTCCAGGGACAGCAACTTGCCCTGGTCCTGCGGGTCCGGGTAGGACTCCAGCAGCGGGATATCGACGATGCTCGATTTGAAGTCGTTGGATACCAACCGGCCTATTTGCCCGGACTTGAGCACGTTGTTGCGCAGCATGTCGAGGCTTTGCTCGGAGCCGTTGTAGCTCTGCGGAATCACTTCACCACCGGCGAAGCCCTCCTCCGTCACTTCGGTCCAGCGTACGCTCGGGCTCCACAGCGATTTCAGGCCGGAACGATCGACGCCGGAAATGTAGAACACCTCGTCATGAATCTGGCGCAGGGTCTCCATGTATTCCTTGGAGAAGATGTCGCCATCGGTGGCCTCCACGGAAATCCGTACGGTGTTGCCCAGGTTCGCCAGATCGTTGCGGTGCTCCATCATCTTCTGAATGAAGGGATGCTCCAGCGGGATCATTTTTTCGAAGCTGGTGGACGGCCGGATCAGCGTGGCCTGCCAGAACAGGAAGATGCTGACCAACAGGCAGATGGTGATCACTGCCGGGCGGTTGTTGAAAATCAGGCGCTCAAGAAACGTCGCCTTGTCCTGATGATGAGTGCTCAAGGAAGTCATAGCCCCGCCTTCTTATTATTAACCTGGCTCATTTGCCCAGCTCGGCGCCGTTTGGCGAAGTGGCGCGAACGCCGCCCTGCCCACCCAGAATCAGATTGCCGTTCCCGGCGCCGACCACCGACGAGATGGAGATACGATCGCGACGGTTGAAGACGCTGAAGGTTTCGCCGTTGTCGCTGCTGCTGATCACCGAACCGCCGTTGCCGACGATCACGATCGAACCATCTTCGAGCAGCGTGCCGCCGGACAGGCCGAACTCCAGCGCGCCGCGTTCAGCCTTGAGTTCGACTTGCTCCCAGGTGCTGCCGAAATCCGTGGAGCGGTAAAGATTGCCGCGCAGGCCGTAGGCCAACAGTGTATTGGGCTGAGCAGTGCCGATTACACCGAACAGCGAACCTTCGTATGGGCCTTCGAGTTTTTCCCAGGTCTGGCCCCAGTCGGCAGAGCGGTACATGCTGCCCTGCTCGCCCACGATGAACAGCCCGGCATCCTTGACTGCGGCGATGGCGTTGAGGTGGTACTGGTCTTCGTTGTCCAGACGGTCGCTGACGTCTTCCCAGTTTTTCCCGCCATCGGTGGTGGCCAACAGAGCGCCGTAAGCGCCCACGGCAAAGCCGCTACTGGCGTCCTGAAACCAGACGTCGAGCAGCGGCGATTCGCGTTTGAGATCTTCGAATTGCTTGGTCCAGGTGACGCCGCCGTCCTCGCTGGCGAGGATCTGCGCGTCATGACCGACGGCCCAGCCGTGCTTGTCATCGACAAAGAACACGGAGGTCAGCAGTTGCCGGGTCGGCACCTTGGCCTGGGTCCAGGTCGAACCCTGGTCATCGGAATAGAGAATGTGCCCGCGATCCCCGACCGCCACCAGGCGCTTGCCTGCATGAGCGACGTCGAGCACCAGGCTTTTGCTGGCCTTGGCCGATTCAACGGAATAAACGACATCGGATGCCGGCGCGTCAGCCGACAACACTGGCGCCGACCAAACGGCACAGCCCAACAGCGAGAGCGCTGTAGCCAGCATCGCGAATTTACGCAGTGCCGGCGGGCGGCAAGTACCCACACCCATGACAGGCTCACTCATAGACCTTCCCCCATTATTATTGTTAGGTCATTCAACCTTTCAGGGCGCCGCAAGGGTACACGCCCGGACGACAGTTTCAGTGCATCGTTTCAGAGCATAGTCCTGAAACCCGCAATCCAGAGCCCCTTCGGAAGCTGGCTTATCCTATCGGTGTTTTTGAAGACCTGACAATCGACGGCACGTTATGTTTTGTTAACCGCCGGGGGATGTGGTGTTTATGAATGATTGGGTATTGGGAGGACTGATGTTCCCACAAACCCTGTAGGAGCGAGCATGCTCGCGATGGTGGTCAACGATGACGCGGGATGTCTGATGCCCCGCGTTATCGTTGTTCTC
>NZ_JBSVXG010000362.1:0-3881 GCF_054070595.1 Pseudomonas sp. SDO55104_S430
TTCAGTTGATCTGTAGGAGCGAGGCTTGCCCGCGAATGGGTCCAACACAATGCTCGGGGTTACAGAGACTCCAGGCATCCCGCCAAATCATTGCCCAACTTTTCCAGCACCTGCTCATACCCCTGAGCCGTTGCCGGTGTGTAGCCGCCCAGCGCATCCAGCTCCGCCAGTTTCACCGGTAGCCCGGCCACCAGGGTTTCCGCCAGGCGCGGACGCAGGGGCGGTTCGCTGAAGACACAGGTCTTGCCCACTTCCTGCAACCGCGCGCGCATCGCCGCGACGTGCTGGGCGCCAGGCTGCACTTCCGCGGCGACGCTGAACACGCCGGTGTGCTTCAGGCCGTAGGCATCTTCGAAGTAGTCGAAGGCTTCGTGGAAGACGAAGTAGGGTTTTCCTTCAATGCCGGCCAGACGCTTTTTAAGGCGCAGGTCTAGGGCATCGAGGCGTTCATTGAAGGCTTGGACGTTGCTTTGATATCGGGCCGCGTTGGCAGGATCGGCTGCGCTGAGATCCTCGGCCATTTTTGCCGCGATCACCCGGGCGTTGACCGGCGACAGCCACAGATGCGCATCAAGGCTGCCCGGACGATGATCGTGGTCATGATCGTCGGCTTCTTCGGCGTGGGAGTGATTATCTTCGGCGAAATGGCGAAGTTTCATCCCCGGAAGACTCTGTACGGCGACGCTCGGCAGCGAACGGCCGTTCAGCACGCGAGGCAGAAAGCCTTCCATGTCCGGCCCGATCCAGTACAGCAGATCCACCGACTGCACCTTGCGAACGTCGGAGGGCCGCAGTGCATAGTTATGCGGCGAAGCGCCGGGCGGCAGCAAAACCTCGGGAATCGCCACGCCGTCCTGCACTGCAGCGGCGATCAACTGCAACGGCTTGATGCTGGTGAGGACCCTGACCTCGGCTTGCGCCTGACCGATCAGCAGAAAACTTGCGATAAATGCGACAAAGTATGAAAAAAGTCGGGGCACGATGAACACTCGGAGAGGCGAGAACGGGTAACATAATAACGTCTCTCACCAAACTCGTCGCCGCTCATGACCAAAACTCCGCTTGCCAGCCGTCCCCACGACCACTCTCATTGCGTGCACAGCGCTCTGTCCGAGGCTGACGCCCTGTGCGAACGCAAGGGTCTGCGCCTGACCGCTTTGCGTCGCCGGGTGCTGGAGCTGGTGTGGCAAAGCCACAAGCCGCTGGGCGCCTACGACATTCTTGCGGTGCTCAGCGAGCAGGACGGCCGCCGCGCCGCGCCACCAACCGTGTACCGCGCGCTGGATTTCCTGCTGGAAAACGGTCTGGTCCACCGGATCGCCTCGCTCAACGCCTTCATCGGCTGCAATCACCCGGCGCACGCGCATCAGGGGCAATTCCTGATCTGCCGCGATTGCCACGCCGCCATTGAACTCGAACAGAAATCCATCAGCGACGCGATCATCGCCAGCGCCGCCGAGGTCGGGTTCGTCGTCGAAGGTCAGACCGTCGAAGTGGTCGGTCTCTGCTCGGGTTGCCAGGGGGCTTGATGAGCGACACCTTGATCCGTCTGCAACAGGTGGCTGTCACGTTCGCCGGGCAGCCTGTGCTGGACAACATCGAACTGAGCGTCGAGCCCAAACAGATTGTCACCCTGATCGGCCCCAACGGCGCCGGCAAGACCACGCTGGTGCGTGCCGTGCTGGGTCTGTTGAAGCCCGACAGCGGCACGGTCTGGCGCAAGCCGAAACTGCGCGTGGGTTACATGCCGCAGAAACTGCATGTCGATCCGACCTTGCCGCTGTCGGTGCTGCGTTTCCTGCGCCTGGTGCCGGGTGTGGATCGGACGATGGCGCTGTCCGCGCTCAAGGAAGTGGGCGCCGAGCACGTCATCGACAGCCCTGTGCAAAGCGTCTCCGGCGGCGAAATGCAGCGCGTGCTGCTGGCCCGCGCGCTGTTGCGTGAGCCGGAACTGCTGGTGCTCGACGAGCCGGTACAAGGCGTCGACGTCGCCGGACAGGCCGAACTCTACAGCCTGATCACCCGTCTGCGTGACCGTCACGGCTGCGGGGTGTTGATGGTTTCCCACGATCTGCATCTGGTGATGAGCACCACCGACCAAGTGGTTTGCCTCAACCGACATGTCTGCTGCTCCGGCCATCCCGAACAGGTCAGCGGCGATCCTGCGTTCGTCGAGCTGTTCGGCAAGAATGCGCCGAGCCTGGCGATCTATCACCACCATCACGACCATGCCCACGATCTGCATGGTTCGGTGGTCAAAGGGCCTGTTTCGGGCCGACCTCATGTTCACGGAGACAACTGCAAGCATGGCTGATTTTCTGCTCTACGCCCTGCTTGCAGGTCTGGCCTTGGCGGTGGTTGCGGGCCCCCTGGGCTCGTTCGTGGTCTGGCGACGCATGGCCTATTTTGGCGACACCCTGTCCCACGCCGCGTTGCTCGGCGTAGCACTGGGTTTCCTGCTGGATGTCAGCCCGACGGTCGCGGTCACCGTGGGCTGCCTGCTGCTGGCGGTGTTGCTGGTGACCTTGCAACAGCGCCAGCCGCTGGCGTCCGACACGCTTTTGGGAATTCTCGCACCCAGCACCCTCTCTCTCGGTCTGGTCGTACTAAGCTTCATGCACGAAGTGCGGATCGACCTGATGGCCTATCTGTTCGGCGACCTGCTGGCTATCAGCCCGACCGATCTGGCCTGGATCCTCGGCGGCAGCGCCGCGGTGCTGGCATTGTTGGTGGCGTTGTGGCGACCACTGCTTGCCATCACCGTGCATGAGGAACTGGCCAGGGTCGAAGGTTTGCCCGTGGCGGGATTGCGCATGGCGCTGATGTTGTTGATTGCCGTGGTGATTGCCGTGGCGATGAAAATCGTCGGCGTATTGCTGATCACTTCGTTGCTGATCATCCCGGCGGCTGCGGCACAACGTCACGCCCGATCGCCGGAGCAGATGGCACTGGGCGCGAGCCTGCTGGGCATACTCGCCGTGTGTGGCGGGCTGGCTTTGTCCTGGTTCAAGGACACTCCGGCCGGCCCGTCGATTGTTGTGACGGCCGCCGCACTGTTTCTGCTGAGTTTTGTTCTGCCCCGTCGAGGGGTGTAGACTTGCTCGCTTTTTGCGCAAATAGAGAGTCGCAGGAATGAAGCTGTTCACCTCCCGTTATGTGCTCCTTGTCGCATTTTCTCTGCTGCTGGGTGCATGCCAAAGCACGCCGCCGGCAGCCGAGACCCCGGACGCGCGGGCCACGGCCATTGCACAGCTTGAACAAAGCCTGGCCAGCAGCGAGCTGGCCACCGCCGAAGGGCAACTGGCCGCTTTGCAGGCCGAATCGCCCAATGATCAATCCCTGGAGCAATACCAGCGGCAATTGGCTGAAGCCTATTTGATGCGCAGCCAGATCGTGCTGCAAAAAGGCGACGTCAACGCCGCGGCCACTGCCCTGGCCCGCGCCCGCGCGCTGATGCCCAAGGCGCCGGCGCTGACTGGCGGCGTCAACGGCGCTGTCGCTCAGGCACGCAAGGCCGAGCTGGAGAAAGCCGAAGCCGCCCTCAAGGCCGCCGAAGCCAAGCCCAAGGCCCGCGTGATCGACCCGACGGCCGAAAGCACCACCGTGGCGCTGAACATCAACGACATCAGCAAACTTCGCCGCCAACTAGATGCGATCGCCGCCGATGTGGTGAATTATCAGTGCGACGTGAGCATCCAGGCGCCGCGTACCGATGATTATCCTTGGCTGGCCAATTTGCTGACCAAGCGGGTGAAGAAGCTCGATTCGGAGTTTGATCTGAAGCTGGAGCGGCAGATTCTGCGCAGCGTGCCGGCGCAGATGGTCCTCACTCCGCGTAAATCCTAAGAGCTTCGCGGGCAAGCCTCGCTCCTACAGGTTTC
>NZ_JBSVXG010000363.1:0-3876 GCF_054070595.1 Pseudomonas sp. SDO55104_S430
GTCAGCATTCATTTTGAATGTGATGACGTCTTCGCGGGCAAGCCTCGCTCCTACAGATTTACGTCAGACTTTCAGGACTTTCCCGCCGATCGCCACTGCAATCAGCAGCACCGCCATCAGCGCAAAGGCAAAGCTCAAGCTCGCAGCATGCGCGATGAAGCCGATCACCGCAGGCCCGGCAAGAATCCCCGCATAACCCAGGGTGGTAATGGCCGGTACGGCGATGCTTTCCGGCATCACAGTCTGCTTGCCCACCGCCGTATACAGCACCGGTACGATGTTCGAGCAGCCGGCACCCAGCAGGGCATAACCCACCAGCGCCGCCTGCCAGCTCGGCACGAAGGTCGCCAGCAACAGCCCGAACGCGGCTAACGCACCACCGAACACCATCACCCGCGTCGCACCCAGCCGGCGCACGATCGAATCACCGGTCAACCGACCCACCGTCATGGTCAGCGCAAACGCCGCATACCCAAGCCCGGCGTAGGCTGTGTCGATCCCGCGTTCCTGCGCCAGGAACACCGCGCTCCAGTCCAGTGCCGCGCCTTCGGCGAGGAACACGATGAAGCACATCCCGCCGATGAACAGCACGATGCCGTGGGGTACCGCGAACGCCGGGCCCGAACTCTCGCTGCCGTAGGGCAGCAGATGCGGTGCCGCCTTCGCCAGCGCGACCAGCAACATCACGATCACCACCAGCATGGCGCCCAGCGGCGACAGCCCCAGGCCCAGCAACCCGCTGACTCCCGCCGCGCCGACGATCCCGCCGAGGCTGAACAGGCCATGGAAGCCCGACATCATGTTGCGGCCGCTGGCCCGTTCGACGATCACCGCTTGCAGGTTCACCGTCGAATCCACCGTGCCCAGGCCCGCGCCGAAAATGAACAAGGCTGCGATCAGCGCCGGGATCGACGACACCGTTGCCAGCAACGGCAGGGCGATGCAGATCAGCAGGGTGCCGCCAGTCGCAATCTTGCGGCAGCCGTAGCGGCCGGCGAGGATGCCGGCCAGGGGCATGGCCAGGATCGAGCCCACCCCCAGGCACAGCAGCAACAGGCCGAGGGTGCCTTCGTCCAGCCCGGCCCGGGCCTTGGCGTAGGGCACCAATGGCGCCCACGCGGCGATGCCGAAGCCGGCGATGAAAAAGGCGATGCGCGTGGACATCTGCTCCAGGCGCCCCGGTACGAAAGAGGTCTGGTTGTTGAGGTTGGTCATATCGATCCTTGGCGTAAAACTTCGCGTCCCCCAGGGACAGTGATCGACCGGTGAGGGTTCGACCGGCGTCCGTGCGGTTTGGCGATCCAGAAGCTGCACATCGTTGCACAGCAGGCGAGTGTTTCGCGATATGTTGAGGGCTTTCGATCATTCCAACGGGGGGCGTTATGGCGCGGATGTACGATGCGCGGGGCAATATCTACATGGTGGCTGCGCCCGAAGAGTTGCGACTTCAGGGCATCGCCTTGCCCGATCAGGCCAGCGCTGCCGCGCAGAGTCGCGAGGCCTGGGCACTGGCCGCCATCGAAGCCTGCTGCGCCTGGGCGCCCGGCACGCAACCGGTTGGTGCCAAGGAACATCGCAGCGACGGCTTGCTGGTGGGACCGTTCCAGGCATCGCCGCCCTTTGATCTGTTGATCGTCAACACCGACGGCACCCTGGCCGAGCGCAGCGGCAACGGGCTGACGATTTTCTCCCAGGCGCTGAGTGACCTGGGGCTTTTGCCGAAGGGCGAGGCCTGTGTGCTGCGGGTGCATCACGACAAGGCCGATGTGGTGTCGCCGGGGGAGACGTCGGTGAAGGCGGCGCAGGTCGAGGGTGTGCAGGGCTTCTGGCTGGATCTGGGCCAGCCCGGCTTCGGACCGGCGGCGGTCAGTGCCGTGGGCGTTGAAACGGTGGTGATGAACGGCCGTGAGCTCAGTCATGTGCAGCCGTTGTCGGCACTCAACGGTGCCTGGTCGCGCAGTCAGTTTGCGCGGGTGGGCAATCCGCATTGCGTGACGCTGGTGGATCGCGTCGAGGATCTGCCGAGCAATGAGCAGATGCGCGAGCCGGCGTTGGGCGAAGGTTTGACCCGTATCGCCTATGCCATGCCGGCGGGCGCCGGGCGACCGTGTCCGGCGGGGATCAACCTGCAATGGGCGACCCATGATGGCGGGCAGCGGGTGATTGCGCGGGTGTTCGAGCGCGGCGAGGGGCCGACGGCGTCGTCCGGGACCAGTGCAACGGCGGTCGCGTGTTCCGCGTGGCGGGTGGGTTGGGTGAAGGTCGGGGAGGTGAAGGTGGTAATGCCGGGTGGGACGGCGCCGATTTTGTTGGAGGAAGAGCAGGGAGAGCTGAGTCGGGTCAGCCTTTTCGGTATGGCGAAATTGGTCGGGTGAATTTGAAATAGCTTTCGCGAGCGAGCCCGCTCCCACAGTGGATTTGTGTGTTTCACAAATTTTGTGTTCACAGAAGATCCAAGGTGGGAGCGGGCTTGCTCGCGAAGGCGTCATCCCACGCGCCGCATGCCTCAGCTCAGACCAGAAAATTCCACCACCGGCATCGTCCGCTTCATCAACACCTTCCCCCCACGAATCGAATACAACGGCAACCCCTGACTGCGGATCACCTCGTAATCATTGGGCGCCGAGAGGATCAGCAGGTTCGCCGGCCGCCCCGCTTCCAGACCATACCGATCACCCAGGGCCATCGCCTTGGCGCTGTTGTCGGTGACCAGATCCAGCGCGCTTTGCAAGTTGCGATAACCGAGCATATGGCAGATGTGCAGGCCCGCTTCGAGGACCCGCAGGATGTTGCCGTTACCCAGTGGATACCAGGGATCGACGATCGAGTCCTGGCCGAAACACACGTTCATTCCGGCTTCGAGCAGCTCGCTGACCCGGGTCACGCCCCGGCGTTTGGGGAAGCTGTCGAAGCGCCCCTGCAGGTGAATGCTTTCGGTGGGGCAAGAGACAAAACTGATGCCTGAATGCCCGAGCAGGCGGAACAGTTTGGCGCAGTAGGCGTTGTCGTAGGAGCCCATGGCCGTGGTGTGGCTGGCGGTCACCCGCGAACCCATGTCGCGGCTGCGCGCCTCTTCGGCCAGCACCTCGAGAAAGCGCGAGTGCGGGTCGTCGGTTTCATCGCAGTGCACATCCACCAGGCAACCGGTGCGCTCGGCCAGGTCCATCAGGAACTTCACTGAGCTGACGCCCTGATCGCGGGTGTATTCGAAATGCGGAATGCCGCCGACCACGTCGGCGCCGATGCGGATCGCTTCCTCCATCAGCTCGCGGCCGTTGCGATAGGACTCGATGCCTTCCTGGGGGAACGCGACGATCTGCATGTCCACCAGATGCCGGCTTTCCTCTCGCACTTCGAGCATCGCCTTCAGCGCGGTCAGCTGTGGGTCGGTGACGTCGACGTGGGTGCGCACGTGCTGGATGCCGTGGGCGGCGAGGCTCTGAATGGTTTTTTTTTGCGCGGATTTTGGTGTCTTCAGGGGTGATGGTCGCCTTGCGCTCGCCCCAGCATTCGATGCCCTCGAACAGCGTGCCGCTCATGTTCCAGCGCGGCTCGCCGGCGGTCAGGGTGGCGTCGAGGTGAATGTGCGGCTCGACGAAGGGCGACACCACCAGGTTGCCACCGGCATCCAGATCGTCCGGGCCGAGGGTCGGGGCCTCGGTCTGCCGGGCGATGTTGCGGATCAGGCCGTTTTCCAGGTGCAACTCGTGAAGACCTTCCTGATTGCGCAGCCGGGCGTTGATGATGAGCATCGGGAGAGTCCTTTTAGTCATTCTTGGAGGCGGTCTGACTAAGTTAGCTCGGTGTCGGCGACCTGCGCCAGTTCAAATGTGGGAGCGGGCTTGCTCGCGAAGGCGGTGTGTCAGTCGATGAATC
>NZ_JBSVXG010000364.1:0-3810 GCF_054070595.1 Pseudomonas sp. SDO55104_S430
CACAGGGTTTTGCGGTGATCACAAATTTTGAAATCACCATCAATCACTGTGGGAGCGGGCTTGCCCGCGAAGAGGCCATTCAAAACACCACCAATCTCAAACTGACCACCCCTCCCCCAATCCCCGTATAATCGCGCTTTTTTCCCCAAAGGCACCCCGCAAGTGGCAGACAAACGCTACAGCTGCATCGGTTTGTACAACCCCAAATCACCAGAGAACGTCGGTTCCGTGATGCGCGCCGCTGGCTGTTATGGCGTGGCGTCGGTGTTCTACACCGGCAAACGCTATGAGCGCGCCGCCGACTTCGTCACCGACACCAAGCGCGTCCACTACGACATCCCGCTGATCGGCATCGACGACCTGAAAAAGATCCTGCCGCTCAATTGCGTGCCGGTTGCCGTGGAACTGGTCGAGGGCGCCCGCCCGCTTCCCGAATACACCCACCCGGACCGCGCGCTGTACATCTTCGGCCCGGAAGACGGCTCGCTGGACAAGGAAATCCGCGACTGGTGCGAAGACGTGGTCTACATCCCCACCACCGGCTGCATGAACCTGGCCGCCACGGTCAACGTCGTGCTTTACGACCGCATGGCCAAGGGCCTGAACACCCGCTCGGGGCCGAAATTCCGCTGATTTTCGCGACATTGGATGGAACGAGCGGGCAAGATCGGCAGTCAGCTTGAATATCGACCTATCAAAGCCCCACTGCCTGGAGACAGACCATGAGCGAACTCAAACGCGTAGAACGCATCGATTCCACCCCGTTCCAGAGCCCGACCGAGCAAAACGTCCAAGGCTGGGAACGCCTGGGCTCCCTGGCCGGTGGCGTGGTGATGGTCGGCAAGGGCCTGCGCCGTGGCGGGATCTTCGGCTTGATTCAGGTGGCTATCGGCGGAGTCGCCCTGGCTCGCGGCATCACTGGCCATAGCTCGGCGAAAAGCCTGCTGGAGAAAAGCCGTCAGGACATGAACAACGTGCGGGCGAAGATTCAGCGGGCGGGTGAGGAATTGAGCCAACTGAAAGCCAATGCCGAGGCGGCGACCAAGACCGCGACGGTAACCGGCAATGATTCATTGAAATCGCCCAAGGCATAAAAGCTAAAGATCGCACCCTTCAACAGCTCCTGCAGGAGCTTGCGCGGGCTGCGATCTTTTTTATTGCAACAAATCGGTGTCCAACACCTTGGAAGAATCCCCGATCACGCTCTCACTGAGCTGAACGAACTCCTTGGTATCCAGGGTCCCCAAGCGCATCGCCCCGCGCAGCACATCATCCAGCGAACGCTTGTTGCGGGTCTTCAGGCGAATCTCGCGGTCCAGCTCCTGCATCAGCACCACGGCCTTGGCGATCTGCGCCGGGCTGACCTGTTCGCTGCGCAAAGTGGTGACTTTCTGGCCAGCCTTGGTCAAGCGTTCCTGCAAACTCTGATAGCGCTCGTCGCTCATGCCACCGGCGCGGCGCACCAGTTCGATGGCGTAGTACTCGGCGAAACCTTCGCTGATCCAGTCGCTGCGCTGCTTGTCGTTGATTCGCCCGAACAGCTGCGCCAACTCCCGCACCAGCGCGCTGCTGCCGCTTTCGCTGACCAAGGGCAAATGAGTGTTCAGGTAGATCGATTCATGGGCCGCGAGGCTGCCGCGCCACATGGGATCGTTGGCGCCGACAATCAGCAGCTTGGAGGGATGACGTTCATATACGGCTTGCACCTGCGGCCAGACAAACGTCAGCAGGGTCAACACATCCATGCGCCGCATGCCCTGCCGCTGGGGCGAGGCCACGGTCACTTCGGTTTCCCCCAGGCGGGTGCGGCGGCTGCCCAGGTTACCGGCGAGCATCCAGCCGGTCGGCCGGTCGAACAATCGGGAAACGTTGTCGATGCGGAATTTGTTCTTGCCGATACGTGGCCAGGCGGTTTCGACGCTTTTCCAGCCGTTGGGCAATTCGAATTCCAGGCGCGAGACCAGTTCGATGCCGTCCTGCTGATCGAGCCGGGCCGGTGGCACCAGATCCTCACCGCGCAGCAGCGCCCAGTTCGGGGTCATGCGGGTGTCGAAGCTGCCATTCTTGCGGGCATGGCTGATGTGAACGCGGTAGGTCAGGCTGGCCTTGTCCGTTGCCGGGCGCCAGATGCCGCGAGCCTGCGCGCCCGGGGTCAGTTGCCACTGGCCGTCGGCCTTGAAATCGCTGTAGCGGCTGCCGTCGCCCAGATCGAAATCCAGGCTGCGCACCGCCGAGCCCTGGGCCAGGGTCAGTCGCACTTCTGCCTGGTCACTTTGCGGCAACAGACGCACGTGGTAATCCAGATCGACCTTCTTCGCCGCCCACACGGGCGAGCTCAGGGCCAGAAGCCCAACGACCAGCGCCCGCCGCCATCCCACAGCCATACACACTCCTTGGTGAAATCCGAACTCGCCGTGGCGATCAACCCGCGCGGAAAATCAGATGATCTTCCCAGTCATCTTCCGGCACGCTGCCTTCGGCCAGCATACGCCCGGACTGAGAAATACGTTCGTGATGCACGGCGTCGCGGTCGCCGCACACCAGGTGATGCCACAACGGCAGGTCCTTGCCCTCGCTGACCAGGCGATAACCGCAGGTCGGCGGCAGCCATTTGAACTCATCGGCCTTGCCCGGGGTGAGCTGGATGCAATCAGGCACCGAGGCGCGACGGTTCGGGTAATCGCTGCACTGGCAGGTTTTCAGGTCCAGCAGTTTGCAGGCGATGCGCGTGTAGTAGACGCTGTTGTCTTCTTCGTCTTCGAGCTTTTGCAGGCAGCACAGACCACAGCCGTCGCACAGCGATTCCCATTCCTCCTGATCGAGTTGATCGAGGGTTTTGCGTATCCAGAACGGTTCGACTTTGGCGGCCATGTCTCAAGCATCAACATCAGGTGGTGAAAAGGCCGCCAGTCTAGTGCCCAAGGCCCCCGGGGCCAAGCACTGGCGACTGCCGGTAGATCGGGACTTGTCAGTTTTTGCTCCGACCAGTAGCTTTGCCAGTCGCAAGGCGCCCTGCCCGCGTGCCATTAACGCTCGACCGCGTTGCATTACGGTGAATCGCCACGGCGCCCGACAAACCTCACCGCCCAGCTCAACTGCGCTCGCAGGTTTACGACACCCTCACTTTCAAACGTAGCAAGGAATCTCTTGATGAGTGCAAACCCGCGCATTGCCGATTACGTCATCCATCCTCAGTTCACCGATCGCTGGTCGCCTCGCGCCTTCACCGGCGAAGCCATTCCCGTCGAAACCCTGCTGAGCTTCCTCGAAGCCGCGCGCTGGGCGCCATCGGCGTACAACTCGCAGCCATGGCGCTTTCTCTACGCCCGTCGCGACACGCCGAACTGGGAGCGTTACCTGGGCCTGCTGAACGAGTTCAACCGCAGCTGGGCGCAACACGCCTCGGCGTTGGTGATCGTGATCTCGAAAACCACCTTCACCGCCCCCGGCGCCAGCGAAGAAACCCCGGCCCTGTGGCACACCTTCGACACCGGTTCCGCCTGGGGTCATCTGGCGCTGCAAGCGAGCATCAGCGGCTGGCACACCCACGGCATGGCCGGTTTCGATCAGGAACTGACCCGCAAGACTTTGAACATTCCAGAAGGCTATGCGCTGCACGCCGCCGTGGCGATCGGCAAGCTGGGGGACAAGGCATCGCTGGCCGAGTACCTGCAAGCCCGTGAAGAGCCGAGCCCGCGTCGTCCGTTGAGCGAGCTGGCTGCCGAGGGTGATTTCACCCTCTAAGCCACGCTGCAAAACGAATGTGGGAGCGGGCTTGCTCGCGAATGCGGTGTGTCAGACAGCTATTTG
>NZ_JBSVXG010000365.1:0-3778 GCF_054070595.1 Pseudomonas sp. SDO55104_S430
GCGGGGCATCAGGTGCCCCGCGTTATCGTTGACGACCATCGCGAGCATGCTCGCTCCTACAGGAGAGGGGTGGCGCTGAAATACTATTCGGACAATTTGTAGGCCATCACGTAGTCGCCCTGTTTGGTGCCCAGCGAGCCATGACCACCGGCAACCACCAGCACGTATTGCTTGCCGTCCTTGCCGGTGTAGGTCATCGGGGTGGTCTGCGCGCCGGCCGGCAGGCGGCCTTCCCAGAGCTGTTTGCCGTTTTTCACGTCATAGGCGCGCAGGTACTGGTCCAGCGTGCCGCTGAGGAAACCCACGCCGCCGGCGGTGGTGAAGGTGCCGCCCAGGCTGGGCACGCCCATGCTCAAGGGGATCGGTACCGGCGAGCTGTCCCGTACGGTGCCGTTCTTGTGCATCCAGAGGGTTTTTTGCGTGGTCAGGTCGATCGCGGCCACGTAGCCCCAGGCGGGTGCCTGGCACGGCAGGCCCATCGGCGACAGCAGCGCTTCGAGGACAACGCCGTACGGCGCGCCCTTGTTTGCTTGCACGCCTTCGGTTTCGCTTTTGCGCGGACCCTGGGCGGCGATGTTGGCAGCCGGAATCATCTTCGATTTGAACGCCATGTAGCTCGGGTTGACGAAGGCGATCTGGCGCACCGGGTCGACCGCAATCCCGCCCCAGTCGAACACCCCGAAGTTGCCCGGGTAGACGATCGAACCCTGCAGCGAAGGCGGGGTGAACGGGCCATCGTAGCGCATGGATTTGAAGTCGATCCTGCACAGCAACTGGTCGAACGGCGTCACGCCCCACATGTCGCGCTCGCGCAGCGGTGGCGGCATCAGGTTGAGGTCGGATTTCGGTTGGGTCGGCGAGGTGCGGTCGCCTTCCACCGCGCCTTGCGGCACCGGAATTTCATTGATCGGCACGATGGCCTGGCCGGTGCTGCGGTCCAGCACGTAGATGCTGCCCTGCTTGGTCGAGGCCAGTACCGCCGGCTTCACGCCGTCGGCGGTTTTCAGGTCCATCAGGGTGGGTTGGCCGCCGACGTCCATGTCCCACAGGTCATGGTGGGTGAACTGGAAGTGCCAGCGCACCTGGCCGGTGGCGATGTCCAGAGCGGTCAGGCCGGCGGCGTGCAGTTCCGATTCAGGGGTACGGGCGCCACCGAACTGGTCCGGCGTCTGGTTGCCCATCGGCAGGTAGAGCATGCCGAGCTTTTCATCGACGGCGAACATCGACCACATGTTCGGCGAATTGCGGGTGTAGGTCTCGCCCGCAGTGATCGGCGTCGTGTCGTCAGGTTTGCCGCTGTCCCAGTTCCACACCAGTTTGCCGCTGTGCACGTCGTAGGCGCGGATCACGCCGCTGGGTTCGTCGGTGGAGACGTTGTCGGTGACATGGCCGCCGATGACCACCAGGTCTCTGGTGACGGCGGGCGGCGAGGTGGAGTAGTAACCACCGGCAGTGAAGCCGCCGATGTTGGCGCTCAGGTCGACCTGCCCCTGGTCACCGAAGTCTTCGCACATCTTGCCGGTGTCGGCGTTGAGGGCGATCAGGCGGGTATCGGCGGTCGGCAGGAAGATCCGCCGCGGGCAGTTGTTTTCCACCGGCGGGTTGGCGCTGCCGGTGGGGCTTTGTTGGGAGGCATACACCGCGTCATCGTGATAGCTCACGCCACGGCAGGTCATGTGTGCCCAGCCCTTGAAGTTCGCGGCTTTCTGCGTGGAGAGCTTGGGATCGAAACGCCAGATTTCCTTGCCGGTGTCCGGATCCAGCGCGATCACCTGGCTGTGGGGCGTGCAGACGTAAAGCATGCCGTTGACCTTCAGCGGGGTGTTTTCGGCGGTGGTTTCCCCCGGATCGTTCGGCCCTGGAATGTCGCCGGTGCGATAGGTCCAGGCCGGCACCAGTTTATGCGCGTTCTGCGGAGTGATCTGCGCCAGTGGCGAGTAGCGGTCGCCGTGGGCGCTGCGACCGTAGGAATTCCAGTCACCATCGGCCATGGCCGGCGCGGTGTTGGTCATGCCCGGTACGCTGTCGCGGTCCAGCTGACCCTTGATTTCGCCGGGGTTGGTGAACTGGCTGGCCAGTGCCGTAACGCCGGCGAGCACTACCGCCACGCTCAAGGCGCCGGTGCCCATCGATGCTGGACCCTCAAGCGGGCGACGGAACCACGGCAGCAACATCACGATGCCCAGGGCGAACAGCATTGCCAGGCGCGGCACCAGTTGCCACCAGTCCAGGCCCACCTCCCACAGCGCCCATACCGTGCTGGCGAACAGCACCAGCGCGTAGAGGCCCAGGGCGGCGCGGCGGGCGGTGATCAACAGCACGCCGCTGAGCGCCAGACCGATCCCGGCCAGCAAGTAATACCACGAGCCGCCGAGCAGGCTCAGGCGGACTCCCAGGACCAGCATGACCAGCCCCATCAGCACCAGCAGGATGCCCAACAGGCTCGGCAGCAGGCGGTTTCGACCCAAAGCACCTTCAGCGTTCATGGTGAAATTCTCCTTGATGTTGCGCGTAGTCCTGAACGGTTCACAGTAGATGACGGTCCTGCGCGGGCATGGTTCCCCTCGTCATCTCACCAAACCTGCGAACAACCACCAAACCCGTAGGAGCGAGGCTTGCCCGCGAAGAGGCCGGCACCTTCAACATCGATGCTGGCTGGCCGGACGCCTTCGCGGGCAAGCCTCGCTCCTACAGGTCTGTGTTTTCACAGGTCTGTGTTCCAACAGTGGGTTGCGGTTGCAGCTACATTTACTCAGAGTGCTTCCCCCAATCGAAACCCTCGGCTAAGGTGCGCGGCTTCCCATTCTTTCCCTGCTTGAAGGCCCGGCATGACCGAACAGAACAACAACCCGCTGCACGGCGTGACGCTGGAGCAAATTCTCAACGCGCTGGTTGAACACTACGAATGGTCGGGGCTGGCCGAGCGCATCGATATCCGTTGCTTCAAGAGCGATCCGAGCATCAAGTCGAGCCTGACCTTCCTGCGCAAAACCCCCTGGGCGCGGGAGAAGGTCGAACGCTTGTACGTCAAGTTGATGCGCACCAAGCGCCCGCTCTGAACATGGCGATACCCTCAGTCATGCGGCGGCGTTTTGTGGCCGTTGCGGCTGTCCTTGGCTGGGTCGGTTTGAGCATTCAGCTGTACCTGATCTTCTATTCACGCTGGACCATGGCAGCCAGCCTGCTGGCGGGGCTGGTGAGTTTCTTCAGCTATTTCACCGTGCTCAGCAACACCCTGGTGGCAACCGTGCTGACCTGTGAGCTGACGTCCCGTGAATCCGCCGCGCGCCGCTGGTTTCTGCAGCCGTGGGTGAGCAGCGGGATTGCGGTGAGCATCGTCGTGGTCGGCATCGCCTACAGCCTGTTGCTGCGCCATCTGTGGCATCCCGAAGGCTGGCAATGGTTGGCGGACGAGTTGCTGCATGACGTGATGCCGCTGCTGTTTCTGATCTATTGGTGGTGCTGCGTGCCCAAGGGCACCTTGCGGCTGGGGCATATCGCGCTGTGGGTGATCTACCCGTTGGCGTATTTCGCTTATGCCTTGCTGCGCGGGCATCTGCTGGCGACGTATCCGTATCCGTTCATTGATGTGGAGAAGCTGGGTTATCCACAGGTGTTTATCAATGCCGGGGGATTGTTGCTGGGGTTCGTGGGGGGGTCGCTGGTGATGATCGGGTTGGATCGGTGGTTTGGGCGCAAGGATATCGATTTGCGGTGATTGTGCTGCCGCTTTCGCGAGCAAGCCCGCTCCCACAGGTCTTGCACAAGTTCAGGAAGT